>MVCY01000093.1 GCA_002049985.1 Candidatus Latescibacteria bacterium 4484_181 | reverse complement strand
ATCACTGCAATCAACATCCTGGGAGGGCTGGCCATCGGGGTATTGCAAAAAGGAATGCCTCTGTCTCAAGCCCTTCATACATATACCTTGCTCACCATAGGCGATGGCCTGGTGGCTCAAATACCCGCTTTGATCCTCTCCACTGCGGCCGGTGTTATTGTCACCCGGGCAGCATCAGAGGAGAATATGGGAATGGAGCTGGCTACCCAGATGTTGGCCAAACCAAGGGCAATACTGGTTGCTGCCGGGGCACTACTGATTTTCGCCATCATCCCTGGATTGCCTACCGTTCCATTTCTTCTATTGGCCACCCTTGCCGGCGGAGTGGCTTATAGTACCCGAAAAGCTAAGCAAAAACAGATCGAGGAAGAGGCAATCAAGGTGAGTAGAGCCAAGCCACAAGAGAGAATTGAAGACTACCTTCGAATGGATACCTTAGAGATAGAGATTGGCTATGGGTTGATTCCACTGGTAGCTCCCGAGCAAGGAGGTGATCTTCTGGATCGAGTCACAGCGATCCGCAGACAGTGTGCCTCTGAACTCGGCCTGGTTGTTCCCCCGGTTCGCATCCGAGATAATCTCCAACTTAAGCCCAATGAATACAAGATCAAAATCAAAGGGGTTGAGATAGCCCAGGGAGAGGTGATGCCTGAGAGCTACTTGGCGATGAATCCCGGCTGCGCTCAGGGAGAGATCGAAGGGATAGATTGAAATCTTGGGGAGACAAGATGTACAGAACCTCTTAGACAACCTCAAGAAAAACTATCCAGCAGTGGTAGAGGGAGTTGTCCCTCAGCAGATCTCTGTGGGGACGGTTCAGAAAGTACTCCAAAATCTGCTGCGAGAAAGCGAGAAAGAGTGCCGATCAAGGACCTTCTCACCATTATGGAAACATTGGCTGATTATGCCTCTTTAGTGAAAGATACTGAGACGTTAACCGAATATGTTCGCCACGCTCTGGGACGCACAATATGTCAGCTTTACAAGAACCAGGATGGTTCTATCTCAGTGATTACGGTAGACCCTAAAGTGGAACAGATGGTAGCCGAATCCACCCAGCAGACGCCGGGGGGAATAACCGTGGCAGTCGAGCCAGAAAAGCTACAGAGGCTGTTTGCGAAACTGAATGAGTTGGTTGAGCTGATGAACTCCGAGGGCCAGCAACCGATCCTGTTGTCCTCACCTAATGTCCGGCTTGCTTTCCGAAAGTTAACTGAGGCCCAGTTCCCCCAATTGGTAGTTCTTTCCTACAATGAGATTGTACCCGGAGTTGAACTCTACTCCAAGGGAGTGTTGAAAATTGGCAATGAAGATTAAGAAATACGACGGGGCCACGATGACCGAGGCCCTGGAAAAGGTGAAGCAGGAATTGGGCCCAGAGGCAGTGATCTTGAATGTAAGGTCTGATGCTTCCTCAGGGTCTGTGGAAATAACCGCTGCTTTGGATGTGAACCACGATGAGCGTGCTGACTTCCCTCGTCCAGAGCGGAGAGAACGGCGGGCTTATCAGGAAAAAGACCCAAGAGGTATTGCGGAAAGCGGTGAAGATAGGCAGTGGCATTCAGGTTAAGGAGGGCAGGTCCACAGTGGTTTCTCTGGTAGGACCAACTGGCTCGGGCAAAACCACGACTGTAGCTAAGATTGCTGCCGATTTCGCCCTGTCACGCAAAATGGCTGTCTCAGTGATTACTGCAGATACTAAAAGAATTGCCGCTGTCTATCAGCTAAAATGTTACAGTCAAGCTATCGGTTTTGCCCTCAAAGCTGTCTATTCCCCTCAAGAGATACGAGATGCTGTACGTTCTGATTCTGCGCAGTTGATACTTATGGATACGACAGGAGTTAATTCCTTGAATAAGAAAGAGCTGGATCAGCTTGGTGCATTTCTCTCGGCCCTTGGCCCCGATGAAGTGTATCTTCTGCTCAGTGCCACTACCGGGTTCAAGAACAGCATAAAGACGGTAAATGCCTTCAAGTCCCTGCCTGTGACAGGGTTGTTGTTTACAAAAGTGGATGAGATATCCACTCCTGGTTCTATATTGAGCATAGCCATTAAGGCAGACACACCGGTCTGTTATCTCACCGACGGACGCTCTGTTCCAGGAAATATTGAGCTGGCAGACGCTGAGAAAATGGCAGAGTGGGCCCTAAGGAACTATGCCTGAGAAAGCTTTCGAAAATTGGGTGCTGAATAACCTGGTCAATCATTCAATTCTGACAATCAAGACAATGGGAGTTAAAGAGGTATGACGGGCGTGGAACATCCCCAAAACGGTTTTACCCTCGCCATCACCAGCGGCAAAGGCGGGGTAGGCAAAACAAGCATAGCCTTGAACTTAGCTATACAGCTCTCTCGGCTTCAGACGGACGTATTGCTGATAGATGTCAATTTTGGACTGGCCAATTTAGGTGTTCTGCTCAATTTGGTCTCAGAGGACACCTTGGAGGATGTTCTCGAGGGAAGGTGCGCTCTCTTTCAGACAATTAAGAGGGGACCTGAAGGTCTGAATGTAATTCCCGCCTCCTTAAGCAGTTCCCAATCCTTTAGCTTCACCCCCTTGAAGCAGAAGGTCTTAACCAGACAGTTGGGGAAGCTGAAGGAAAAGTTTGATCTCATATTGATTGACACCCCCAGTGGCATGTCAACCGGGGTCAGCAGCGTTCTTTCTGTGGCAGATGAGACTGTGGTTATCACTACCCCTGAACCTACTGCTGTAGTTGATGCCTACGCTATGGTCAAGCTAATCCATAACAGCGGGGCCGAAAGGCGTCTCTCTCTTCTTATAAATATGGTCAAATCCAGAGACCAAGCCCTGGATTTAAAAGCAAAGTTCGACCAGATGACGAATAGATTCCTCAACTGTCATTTGGTGTCTCGGGGTTGCGTGCTCTTCGATCCCGGTGTGGCTGAAGCGGTCTGGAGACAGGTTCCTTTTGTTGTCAGAAATGCCAACGCTCCCGCTTCATTATGTTTGGCAGAGATAGCCAAAGGCCTGCTGGAGGAGATGAAGGTAAAAAGTAGCGATGGAGAGATGGGAGTCCAGTATCCCAGTTGAACAATTTAGCTTGAGAAGAGGAAGCGGCAAGATGACCACTGAGAAGGTTTGCCTGAAGTACCAGAAGTTACAGGAGTCGACGGCAAGAGAAAAGCTCTTGATGGAGTATCTTCCACTGGTTAAATACATTGCGGGACATATGGCGATTGGATTGCCCAGGTCAGTGGAGATAGACGATCTTATCAGCGCCGGGGTCGTCGGACTCATCGAGGCAGTTAACAACTTTGATCCCTCCCGAGGTGTCAAATTGGAAACATTTGCCAGCGCCCGCATCCGGGGAGCAATTGTTGACGAACTGAGGAGGATGGACTGGATGCCCAGATCTGCGAGGAAGAATTCAAGACGGATCAAGAAGGCTGTCTCTCAGTTGGAACACCAGCTTGGACGCACAAAGAGTTGGCACAGAATCTTGGGATTTCCACCGAAGAGCTCTCTAAACATTTAGCCCAAACCCGAGCCGGTTCCCCTCTTATCTCGCTGGACAGAATTTGTTACAGTGATGATGACAGCGGGGTGTCTGTTTTGGAGACTGTTAGTTCAGTTGAGTCGATTAGAGAAAGAAAGCCTGAAGGAGTATCTTGTTGAACAGATAGAGAAACTGCCTGAGCAGCAAAGGATGGTCTTAGTGCTCCACTACTATGAGGAGTTGACTTTGAAAGAGATAAGCAAGATCATGCACATCTCTGAATCAAGGGTGTCGCAGATTCACACCAAGACCATCCTGATGCTACGTGGTAAGGTGAGGAAATGGCTTAAGGATGGGTGGTAAAAGTGTTAGACCCCATAGAGTTGGAAAAAAATCTGGCCAAGGTGCGGGGCAGTGAGAGAATACGGCAAGTGAGGAAAGTGCAGCACGAGGCAGGGCAGAAACCCTTTGACCGGCAGCTCGCACAGCAGATGGAAGAGGAGGTTCCTCAGAATGATGAACTTCTTATGGGAGAGGGAGAACGCCAGGGGAAAAAAGATGAACAGAAGGCTTCTTCTGAACCAGAAGAGGGTACACGAACCCAGAAAACTGGCAGAGGGGAAGCAATCTCTTTAGGATCCCGCATTGATGTGACTGCTTAGGAGTAGATATCTTGGACTATTTGCAGAATCGAAAAGAGAATTTAAGGAAACAGGTGGAAGATATAGCTGAACTCTCAGCTCTTCCTGCTACCGTAGTGCAAGTGATGGATGTCATCAACAACCCGAAGTCGTCGGCTGCCGATCTGGCCAGCGTAATATCGGCTGATCCGGCATTAGCGGCGAAGATACTACAGGTGGCCAATTCGGCTTTCTACGGTTTTCCCCGCAAGATAGCCACTGTCAGTCTGGCAGTGGTTGTCCTGGGTTTCGATGCACTGAAGGACCTGGTGTTCAGCATATCGCTGTTGCAGATGTTCTCAGGCGGCAGAGCAGAACAGCAGTCCCTGCGAAAACAGTTCTGGCAACACTCCATAAGCTGCGGAGCCTCCGCCAGATTCTTGGCCAAAAAGTTGGGACGCAGATTGCCCGGGGAGTCTTTTGTGGCTGGTTTGCTCCATGACATAGGAAAATTGATCATGAGTCAATACTGGTGGGAGGATTTCAAGCGAAGCCTGGAGCTTGCTGAAAGAGAAGACATAACCTTTCGTGAAGCAGAGGAGATGACTTTCGGCGCCAATCACGCCGAAGTAGGCGGATGGTTCGCAGAGAGTTGGAATCTTCCCGCCCAATTGGCCGAAACCATCTATTATCATCATACCCCGCTTATGGCTCGGACTGATGCACAATTAGTAAGCTTAGTGCATATGGCTAACATCCTCTGTCACCAAATGGGTTTTGATGCCAACGGGCGTCCCCGTGAATTAGTGTTGGAAAAGAAGGCCCTTGAGCCCTTCTCCCTCAATGGCCGAAGAATGTCAGAGGACTGTCTCTTAGGTATGCAGGAACAGGTACATATCCAGGTACAAAAGGCTACGGTCTTCAACCACATCCTTAATGCAGGCTGAATAATGTACAAGAAACTGAACAGATTGCTCCAATCCTCTTTGAAGTCCGACAGTTCTGCCTCTGTCGTATCCGCCTTGGACCGATTGAGCGCCAGAGTAGAGGCCCTCGAAGAGGAGAATAGGCAACTTAAGGAGAATTTAGCCCAGTTCCAACGTACCAAACTGGATCTGAGGACATCCATCGATGAATTGATTCAGGTGCAGAAACTATCTGAGACCATAACTGCCACCCTGAACTTAGACGCTATTCTTGCCTCCCTTGCTGAGAGCTCCCGCCAGGTGGTAGAATATGAGGTCTGCGGCGTTTTTCTTTTCAAGCCGGATAACAGTGACTTGGAAGCGCTCTATGTCGATCCTCCATCCGAGGAGTTTAAAGATAGGGTCCATTTCCAATGGGAGGAGGGCATCTTAGACTGGGTGATAGAACAATCTCGTATTAGTGTATTTCCCGACATTCAGGTCAGTCCAGTAGGGTGCCAGAAGGAGCGAAATTTTATTGTTGCCCCACTTTCACTGAAAGAGAAGAATCTGGGAGTTTTTGTGCTTTACACCGATCGTCCGAAAGACGCTTTCACAAATCAAGATATGACCTTACTCTCCATTCTGACCGACCAGACAGCAATAGCAATTGAAAATTCAAGACTTTATGAGCAGTTAGAACAGGCAAACCAGAGGTTGAAACGGTCTCAATCGCAATTGATACAATCAGAGAAAATGGCAGCTGTTGGTCAGCTTGCCAACGGTATGGCTCATGAGATTAACAACCCTTTGCAGATCATATTGAGCAAGGTGCAACTGCTACTCATCGATTTTGAGAAAATGCCAGAGTTGGTAGAAGGACTGAAACTTATTGAAGAGAACACGGTGCGTATTGCCAGAATCACTAAGGCACTCCTAGACTTTGCCGACCACAACAGCGCACGGTCAGAAAAGGCCCCTCTGGACATAAATTCCTTGATTCAGAAGGTTGCGTCGCTGGTTACTTATCAACTTAAGTGTAGTGGAATCAAGCTGATTATTGAAACTGAAGAGGGGAAAACTTACCATCAAGACGAGTCGTGGGGACGAATTTGTCCAGGTCGATTTCATGGACACTGGTGAGGGTATCCCGGAGAAAGAGGAGCCAAAATGGAGGACATAGCCCTTTTGCGACTGACGCTGCCGGCGCTGTTTTGTCTGCTAACATTTCTGGCAACCACAGTGGTTGTGTGGACACTACTCCGTCGGCGGAGAGAGACCGAAGACCAGGCGGTCGAACGCATATGCGCTCAACTGGAAAAGACCTATTCACTGCTCAAGAGCCTGTCAGAGACCTGTGAGACGCTCCAGAACAGGGAAGATATACAAACTCTGAAGGAACAGATAGAGAAATTCTCTTCTGCTGTCACTGTGCTTTCTCATCTGGGTCAGGAGGGCAGAGATTCAGTCTCCAACAGCAGAGATGGGTTCAAATTGGCACAGAAATTTCTCCAAAATGGAGACAGTCCAGTGAAGGTCGCCCAACGGCTGGATATGGGACTGGCTGAAGTTAACCTCATCTCTCGATTGATGCAAAAATAGGTTCACTTAGAATGCACCGGATCTTCATTCGGGAAGG
>MVCY01000092.1 GCA_002049985.1 Candidatus Latescibacteria bacterium 4484_181 | reverse complement strand
TCGATCCCCACCACTCCAAATATATCGGCAAGTTTCTCTGAACCCTGAGCGAGCCCCAGGGGATCAATGGCGTATCTTTGCATGAATCTGGTTCTTGCCGTGAGGTTATAATCATAGTGGTTATTGGGATATCTCACGTAGTCCAAGTGGAGTCCGTCGATCTGATAGTTTTCGATGATCTCCTCTATCACATTGAGCAGGTGTTCTCTTACCTGGGGTAACTCGGGGGAGAGGAATATCTTTTTCGGTCTGATTCTGCTGCCATCTGAGCGGGCGAACCAGTCGGGATGTAAGTAGAAGAGGTGTTTTGGGTTGACAGGGTGGTAGGGGGATGACCAGAGGATGTAGATGTTAACCCAGGCATGTACCTGGAGACCGGCTCGATGTCCTTCCTCCACAGCCAGTTTTAGGGGGTCAAATTCGGGCTCTTGACTCCCTTGAATCGCCTCTGCCAAAGGGACGAACTGGCTTCTGTAAAAGGCATCACCTCGGGATCTCACCTGTACCAGAATCAGATTGAATCCGTTTTTCCACGCAGTTCTTGTCATTTCGGACACACTGGCGGGAGAGCAGAGAGCGTCTTTCACCACCCAAAGGGCCTTGGTCTCTAATGCTTCTCCTCTCAGGGGTGCAACAATCCAGCCCAAAAAGCAGAAAGCCCAAGACAATCTTCTGGGAGACAGAGGAGAATTCATGACAAATTCCCATAATGTAAAAAGGGGCAATGCAGCTTGCAGATGGCCACTTGCCCCTTACAGATTCAGCGCTACCAATTCCATATCATGCTCCCTTTTTCGCCCCGGTCTGGGGTGCACTTCGCTGCCTGCCGATGAGCTCAATCAGGGATATGGGAGCCCCGTCCCCTTTACGTTGGCCAATTTTGATAATTCGGGTATAACCCCCTTCTCGCTCAGCAAACCTGGGAGCAATAGTATCAAACAGCTTAGCTGTAGCCTTTTTACCTCGGAGCACTTCTAATACCTGTCGGCGTGCGTGCAGGTCCCCTCTTTTGGCAAGGGTGATCATCTTCTCGGCTAAGGCCCTCATCTCTTTTGCCTTGGCGTCGGTGGTTTTGACTGCCTCGTATTCAATAAGAGAGGTCACCAGATTCCGGAGCATCGCTTTTCTATGGCTGGAAGTTCTGCCCAATTTGCGACCCTTTTTAAGATGTCGCATCTGTCTCTTCCTCCTTTTCTATCCCCAACTCTGCGAGATTCATTCCAAAAGAGAGACCAAACTTTGCCAGCACATTCTGCAATTCACTCAAGGACTTCTTCCCGAAGTTTCGGTATTTCAGCATTTCGGATTCGGTCTTCTGTACCAGATCTCCCAGAGTTTTGATTTCGGCTGCTCGCAGGCAATTGCTCGATCGCATTGACAGCTCCAATTCATCCACTGGCATCTGGAGAAGTTTTCTCAGCCGAATCTTCTCCCGGTCGATCTCCTCTCCTGCTTCCTGGGGCTGTTCTTTGAAATCAACAAACAACTTTAGATGGTCTCTTAATATACGAGCCGCAGCGCTCACCGCATCCTGGGGACTTACCACCTTGTTTGTCCAGACCTCCAAGGTGAGCTTTTCGTAGTCTGTCTTCTGTTCTACTCTGGTATTCTCCACTTTGTAGTTTACCTTCCGCACGGGCGAAAAGACGCAATCTATGGCTATGGTCCCTATCGGCCGGTCGGACAGCTTGTTCTCTTCGCATGGAACATAACCGCGTCCTGTGCCCAAGACAATCTCTGCTCGAAAATGGGCATCTTCACCCAAGGTGGCCAGGTGCAAGTCCGGGTTGAGAACCTCTATAGATGGATCCACCTCCAGGTCTTTAGCCCGTAGCTCACAGCTACCTTGTCTATCTACGGTGATCTTCTTGGAATCACTGTCGTGGAGCTTAAAGCACACCTCCTTCAGGTTGAGCACAATCTCGGTCACATCCTCCACCACTCCAGGAATGGTGGAAAATTCGTGGTAGACGCCATCAATCCTGATCGACTGAATAGCGGTTCCTTTAATTGAAGAGAGTAATACGCGTCTCAGGGCATTGCCGAGCGTAACTCCAAATCCCCGCTCTAATGGTTGAACAATAAACTTGCCATAATCGTCCGTTAAGGTGGATTGGTCGATCTCTACCCGTCTCGGCATATACTCTTGTCACGCACCTTGACTACATCTCCCGGTGATACTTCATACGAGGGGATATCGACTACCTTGTCGTTTACCATGAAATGTCTATGCCTTATTAGCTGTCGTGCTGCTCTTCGGGAGGGAGCAAATCCCAACCGATACACCACATTGTCCAGGCGGCACTCCAGCAGACGGAGAAGATTCTCGCTGGTGATTCCCTTCTCTCTGACAGCTTCCTGGAAGCACCTCTTGAACTGCTTTTCCAGAAGTCCATATATTCGCTTTATCTTCTGTTTCTCCCTTAACTGTAGTGCATATTGCGACGGTCTTCTTGTCATCCGATGTGCCTGTTCACCTGGGATATGTGCTTTCCGCTCCAGGGCACATTTCTGGGTGAAACAGCGATCACCCTTTAAGAAAAGTTTACTGCCCTCTCTGCGGCATAATCTGCAGACAGCCTCTCTATATCTAGCCATAGTTCAGTTACACTCTCCTCCTTTTGGGTGGTCGGCATCCGTCATGGGGTATGGGGGTAACATCGCGAATCGCCGATATCTCCAACCCGGCAGCCTGGAGCGACCGAATTGCCGCTTCTCTGCCTGCTCCCGGTCCTTTAACTCTCACTTCTACCCTGCGCAATCCCAGAGCCAGGGCTTCTCTTGCCGCTGCTGCGGCTGCCTGTTGAGCAGCAAAAGGTGTCCCTTTCCTTGCTCCCTTAAAACCTATCTTGCCACCGCTTGTCCATATGATCACATTTCCATCCTTATCAGTAAGGGTGACAATGGTGTTGTTGAAGGTTGCTTTGATATGGGCAATCCCCGAAGAATCAGTCAGTCTCTCCTTCTTCTTAGCCCTTCTTTTTGCCCCTGGTGAAGCCATATTCCTCCGTCTCCTTTCCTGGGCGTTGGCCCGGTTAGATAAAGACTACTAACGGGGTCGATGCAAGCAAACATACACAAACCTGGCAGTAAACAATTATAAGATCTGCTTCAAAACTGTCTAAATCAATGGGCTGTCTGAGTCTGTCCAGATCAATGTTACGCTTTTCTGCCTCTGCCAATAGCTCCCTTCAATAGCGTATTCCGATTCGATAGTTGATCGAAGGTTACTCACTTGTTCTTCAGTCAAGCGATTCACTCGGGTATCGGGAGAAATCCGAGTTTTCTCCAGTATCTTTTTAGCCGAGGTCTTTCCAATGCCATAAATATAGGTCAAGGCCACTTCTACCCTTTTATTGGGTGGAAGATCCACCCCTGCAATCCTTGCCAAAACCACCCTCCTTTATTATCTTCCCTGGCGTTGTTTATGCCTCGGGTTCTTACAGATAACCCTTACTACACCCTTCCTACGAATCACCCTACAGTGAGCACATATCCTTTTCACTGAAGCTCGAACCTTCATCTAATCCTCCTCTTCGCCGCTGTCCTGCGGGTTTAGCTCATTTGTATCTGTATGTAATCCGTCCCTTGCTTAAATCGTAAGGTGAAAGCTCAACCACCACTCTGTCTCCAGGGAGTATCTTTATGAAATGCATCCGCATCTTTCCTGATATGTGAGCCAGGACCCTGTGGCCGTTATCCAGCTCCACCCGGAAACATGTGTTTGGCAGCGCTTCAATCACTGTTCCTTCTACCTGAATGGGCTGTTCTTTCTTTGCCATATATATCCCGTACCTTCTATTGAAGAGCTTTTATGATCCGCTGACACACGTCTTCAATGCTACCTTCGCCATCTATTTGCTTCAGAAGCCCCTTGCTTCTGTAGAATTCCTTCAGAGGAGCAGTTTGCTTAGTATAGATCTTCAACCTCCTCATAACTGTTTGCTCTTTATCATCCTCTCTTTGAATCAACTCGGTTCCACATAGATCACATATGCCCGGTCTCTGGGGAGGTGAGGAAATCAGATTATAATTCCGCCCGCAGGAGGGGCAAATCCTCCGGGAAGAGAGCCGCCGAACAAGTAATTTGGGGTCTATCTCAATGCTGACAACTGCGTCAAGCTTCTCATTAGAAGACCTCAGGAGTTCATTCAGCCCTTCTGCCTGTGAAATGGTTCGGGGAAACCCATCTAGGACAAATCCCCTCCTGCCATCCTCGCTCTTCAGCCTATGCTGGATTAGATCCAATATCAGGTCGTCCGGAACCAGCTTACCCTCTGCGATGTAGGAGTTGGCCTTGATCCCGAGTTCGGACCCTTCCCTGACGGCCTGTCTCAATATATCCCCTGTGGAGATGTGAGGGACGCTGTATCTTTCTGCTAATCGAACAGCTTGTGTGCCTTTTCCTGCACCAGGGGGACCTAGAAGAACTAATCTCATAGTAGCAATTACAGGAACCGCTTCCTGCCTCTGATCTTTGTCTTGCCCATAAAACTGTCGTAGTGGCGGATAAGTAAGTGAGATTCTATCTGTTGTAGGGTATCCAGAGCAACTCCCACTATGATAAGGAGTCCTGTTCCTCCCAGAAATGATGTAAAGGCAGCAGAGATGTTCAAGGACTTCACAATAAAATATGGGAAAATAGCTATTAGAGCAAGGTAGATAGCTCCGGGGAAGGTGATTCTGGTGAGCGTCCTGTTTATGTAATCGGCGGTCTTCTTGCCCGGTCTAACTCCCGGAACAAATCCCCCGTATTTCTTCATGTTATCCGCCAGGTCAACCGGATTGAGGACCACAGCAGTGTAAAAGTAAGTGAAAAAGACAATTAATAATCCATAGAAGAACCAATAGACTGGCGATTGAATAGAGAGACGGCTGGTAAGTGTCTGCACAGCTTCACTTTCGCCCAAAAAGGTGGCAATAGTAGTGGGGACGAACATAATCGCCTGGGCAAATATGATTGGAATAACACCGGCAGTGTTCACCCGCAGTGGGATATGAGTGCTCTGACCTCCATAGACTTTTCTTCCCACAACTCGCTTGGCATATTGAACTGGTATTTTCCTTTGTCCCTGTGTCATAAAGACCACTGCTGCAGTCACTGCAACCATCAGGGCGAAGAGGAACAGTTCGGTGACAATACCACGGTTACCGGCTATAACCTGCCTTATCTCAGCAAGGACTGCCCCCGGGAAACGGGCTATTATCCCTATAAAGATGATTAAAGAGATACCATTGCCGATGCCCCTTTCGGTGATCTGCTCTCCCAACCACATAAGAAAGACGGTGCCAGCAGTGATGGTAATCATAGTCATCAGCCGGAATCCCCACCCAGGGTTGGGAACTACTGCCAGTCCGGAGGGAGACACTTGACGCTCTATGAATATACTCACTCCATAGGACTGGAACAGAGAGAGAATCACGGTGCCGTAGCGTGTATACTGAGTGATCTTCTTTCGCCCCTCCTCCCCCTCTTTCTGCAGCTTCTGGAAATAAGGGACTACCGACCCCAAAAGCTGTAGGATAATAGAAGCGCTGATGTAGGGCATAATCCCCAGGGCGAAGATGGTCACCTGCTTAAAGGCACCCCCTACAAACATATCGTACAGGCCGAACAACGTCCCCTGTATTCTGCTCCAGAACTCTGCCAGAGCCACCGGGTTAATGCCTGGGACGGTAACATGGCATCCAAATCTGAAGACCACCAGCAGAGCAATGGTGAAAAGGAGCCTTCTCCTCAATTCAGGAATACGGAGGACATTCTGAAAATTCCTTCTGAAAATTCCTCAGCACTTCATATCACCTCTGTTTTCCCTCCAGCTTTTTCAATCTTTTCCACAGCGGTCCTGCTGAACGCATTGGCCTTTATCGTCAGGGCGCTCTCTACATCGCCTCTCTACATCGCCATCTCCCAATATCTTAACCGGAAGGCGAGGATTGGCAATCAAACCAGCCTCTTTCAGCCGGAGAGGGCTCACCTCACCTTCTAACCCTTTGCGGGAAATGTCGCTGAGATTAACAATCTGATAATGTTTTCTAAAGACATTAGTGAACCCTCGCTTAGGAACCCTCCTCTGCAGAGGCATCTGTCCACCCTCAAACCAGGGTTTTACTGCTCGGCCTGACCGAGCATTCTGTCCCTTATGTCCCCGACAGGCTGTCTTTCCATGCCCTGAACCAGGGCCACAACCCACTCTCTTAGTCCTCCTTACCGCTCCCGAGCTATACCTTAGTTCGTTCAAATTCATCGGACCCTTAACCTATCTTTAGTCGGTTTTGACTTCTACTAAGTGCCGAATCTTCTCTATCATCCCCCTGATCTGGGGGGTGTCACGATGTACAACGGTTTGACTAAGCCTCTTAATTCCCAGTGCTTTGAGGGTCAATCTCTGAGACTTTGGTCTGCCAATGGCACTTCTCTTCTGGGTTATATAAAGGTTTCCTGCCATCTTGTCACCACTTGGGAATCTTATGTTGGAGAAGATTAGATTCTCGATCAGCCGCTGTCAAGAATGTTCCGTACACACTGGTTTAATGGTTGAAAGCTTCACTGACTGA
>MVCY01000091.1 GCA_002049985.1 Candidatus Latescibacteria bacterium 4484_181 | reverse complement strand
GGCCTTGTCAAAGGGGTGCTGGAGAATACAGAGCAGGCAAAGAGCGCACCCGTCTGCCGAACTCAGCAGACATGGAGATCCCAAAGGGGGAAGATGTGTGTTTTTGTCTTTGTTTCTGTGCCCTTTGTGATCTCTCCAGCGAGAATTTGGCAGTGTCTGAAATAGAAAGGAGGATTGAGAATGGGAGAAAGATTAGCTATCGCTGGGGGGAAACCCGTTATCGAAAAACCTTTGCCTGGCTGGCCTCGATTTACTGAGGAGATTATCAAAGCGGCTATGGAGCCTTTGAAGACTGGCAAGGTGAACTACTGGACGGGAAACATAGGGATGGAGTTTGAGAAAAGGTGGGCAGACTGGAATGGGGTGAGATTTGCTATCTCCACTACCAACGGCACCAGTGCCTTACACACTGCTCTGGGAGGCCTAGGAATCGGTCCAGGAGATGAAGTGATCACCACCCCTTACAGTTTTATCGCCTCCTCATTCTGTGTGGTTCAGGCAGGTGCTATCCCTGTATTTGCCGACGTTAAGAGGGAAGACCATTGCATCGACCCGGAGGATGTAGAAGAGAAGATCAGCCCTCGGACTCGGGCGATTATTCCTGTACATCTCTACGGCAATGTCTGTGATATGGATGAGATTATGAAAATTGCCAGAGAACACAGTCTTTATGTAATCGAAGACTGCGCTGAGGCTCACGGTGCCACCTATAAGGGGAAAAAGGTGGGGAGTATCGGGGATGTAGGTGCTTTCAGTTTCTGTCAGAACAAGACCTTCACTACCGGTGGGGAAGGAGGGATGGTCACCACTAATAATGAAGAGGTTGCCTGGCGATGTCGCTCATTCCGTGACCACGGATATGATGTGGAGAGAAGGATGAGTCTGCTGGAAATGGAAGGAGCTTTGCCTTACATCCATAAGATGGTTGGTTTCAATTACCGAATGACCGAAATGCAGTCGGCCATTGGCTTAAAGGAGATGGAACGGCTGGACTCCTGGAACTTACCCCGCAGGCGGAGAAATGGGGAAATATTGATCGCTGAACTGAAAGACGTGCCTCAAATTCAGTACTTGCCCGTGCATAATCCGGAAAAAGTCAACGGGTTCTACGTCTTCCCTATTGTGTTGAATCTCGATCAACTGACTTGCGACAAAAAGACCTTTTTGGACGCAGTTGTTGCCGAGGGGGTACCGGCTTGGCGAGAGTTTTGGCCCCAGTCTTACAAGGAACGCGCCTACCAGGAGCACAACGGATTTGGCCGCTTTAAGTTTCCCTTCCGTTCTAAAGAGTACACCAATCCTGAGTCTGTTGCCTACGAGAGGGTTTGGTGTCCGAACGCCGCCTGGCTTGAAGAACGCACCTTCATAGTGCATGTATACCCTACACTGGAAGAGGAGCATATGCATCTCATAGCTGAGGCTATAAAGAAGGTGGCCAGTGCATATGGTAAATAGAGGGTGAATAAACAGAGATAGAGGAACAAGAAAAGAAGAAGCTAAATGTGTTGCCTGCTGCCCCATTTTTCTTCAATCCAAAAAGATTCGATCATAGGGAGAAATATATGCGATTCACTCTTGAACAGATAAAGAGCTTTGAGGGGGTGTATTCTGCACTTCTAACCCCTTTTGATAAAAAAGGCAGGGTTGATGAAGAAGTTCTGCGGATGCTGATCAGCTATCAGCTTGGACAGGGTCTAAATGGGTTTTTTGTGTGTGGTAGCACAGGCGAAGGATTTCTGATGAGTCCGGAGGAACGTCGGAGAGTAGCCGAGATTGTGGTAGAAGAGGCAAGGGGTAAGGGTAAGGTGATTGTGCACGTAGGCCATATTTCCAGTGATGTTGCTGTTAGCTTGGCCCGCCATGCTGAGAAAATCGGTGCGGACGCCATTTCCAGTACTCCCCCCATCTATTTCGATGTGCGTATTGGAGGCACCTTCTATCATTACCAGCTCATCGCCGGTGCCTGTTCTCTCCCATTTCTGGCGTACAATATCCCGGCGACCACCCCTATAGGCATTTTGCCAGAACATCTGTCTACCCTCTCAAAGATAGAGAATTTCATCGGTATGAAATATACAGGCTATAACCTCTTCGAGATGGGTACCATAGCGGAAAAGATGGGGCAGAGGGGAATTGTTTTGTCTGGGTCTGATGAAATGTTTTTACCTGCTCTGGTTATGGGTGCCAGAGGTTCTATAGGATCGACCCAAAACCTTCTCCCGGGCAAATTTGCGGAGATATATAAGTCATTCAAAAATGGAGAGATACAAAGGGCCAGAGAGCTTCAAGCCGAGGTGAATAGGGTGGTGAGGGTGCTTCTCAAATACGGTTCTCCCGCATGGAAAGCTTACATGAAGAGATTGGGCTTCGATTGTGGACAGTGCAGACCGCCATTCAAACCCTTGTTACCTGTTGAAAACTGGGTGGTCTCTCAAAAGAGACCAGTTTTGCAATGGATTGGGGATGCTAAAGTACTGGCTCGAGTTTAGAAGCCCTTTTGCCGGGAGACTTAGTCTTGCGATTATTCCCTGTCGGATGACAGTTGTGGGCTCCACGTTTCAGAAAACAGGCAAGCGATAGCACTGTTAACCTACTCCAACCATATTTTCTCCACTATCGATGTGTTCCTTAACTTCGCCAAAAGCTTATCTGAGGCAGAAACCGACAGGCTTCTTGACCTTATTATGAATTTTCCGCCACTGTTGCCTTCAAGGTGAATAACTACTTGGCATTTTCCCGGATATTCCTCCAGCAGGATGCGGAGTTCCCTTAATGGCTCCTCTTCCAGGCCTATTCCAGAAACAGCGATATTCACCGCCTTAGCATATTCACTTCTCACCTTAGCAAGGGGCAGAAGGCGCGTGACCACGACTTTGGCCTTTTCGGTCTCCCGGTCCTGAATAGACAGACGGCCTTCTGCCATCACCATCTGGTCGTGTGCCGTCTTCAAGTTCTGAAAGCTCTCCGATACGGTGGGAAGCAAAAGCCTGAAGGTCCTGCTGGTACTTCTCCAGAGGATGCCCGGATACATAGAAGCCCAGCATCTTCTTTTCGTCTGCCAGCATTTGTGATTCTGACCAGGGGGGGATATCAGGCAGTTTCTTCTCTCGGATATTGAGGGTATCGAAAAGGGAGGTTTGCCCTCGCTGACGGTCGGCTTGGATTGTTTGAGCGCCTTCCAGTGCTTGCTCCAAAACAGCCAAGAGCTGGGCTCGGTGTCCTTGCAATGAGTCGGTTGCCCCCGCCATAATCAGACTTTCAATGGCTCTCTTGTTCACTCGCCGCTGGTCTACTCGCTCACAGAAGTCGAAAATGTCACCAAACCTGCCCGCCTTTTCTCGTGCCTTCACTATCGTCTTGATTGCCCCTGTGCCGACATTTTTGATTGCTCCTAGACCAAATCTTATCCCCTCGGGTACCACGGTAAACCCGGCCTGACTTTCATTTATGTCTGGCGGTAGCACCTGAATGCCCATCCTTCGGCACTCATCCAGCAGCACCGCCACGCGGTCGGAGTTTCCCATCTCACTGGTGAGGTTGGCAGCCATAAACTCCTGTGGGAAATGGGCCTTAAGATAGGCTGTCTGATAGGCTATCAGAGCATAGCCGGAGCTATGAGCTTTGTTAAACCCATAGCCGGCAAATTGGGCCATTGCCTCGAATATTTTCCCAGCAGTCTCTTCGTCTATCCCATTCTTCCGACAGCCCTCTATGAAAGGGCCTCGTTGCTCTTCCATAATCTCAGGCTGTTTTTTCCCCATAGCCCTTCTCAACATATCTGCCTGAGCCAAAGAGAAACCTGCCAATACAGAGGCGATTCGCATGACCTGCTCCTGATAGACGATGATGCCGTACGTCTCCTCCAGAATAGGCTTCAGCAGGGGATGCAGATAGGTGATCTTTGTCGTGCCGTGTTTACGGCGGATGAAGTCGTCGATGCTGGCCATTGGTCCGGGACGGTACAAGGCGTTCATAGCGATCATATCGTCCAGAGTGGTGGGTTTGAGTTTGCGAAGATAGTCTCGCATTCCCGGACTTTCAAACTGAAAGACACCGATAGTTTCTCCCCGGGCCAATAGGTCAAAAGTGGCCTTATCGTTCTGGGGGATATCTTCTATCTTCAGGGGAGTGCTTCTTTCGGCGATCATCCTTAGGGTGTCATCAATGACCGTAAGGGTTCTCAGACCTAGGAAATCCATTTTCAGGAGTCCTATCTCTTCGATGGACTTCCAGTCGTATTGAGTGGTGACCTCTTTCTTATTGGTGGTGCAAAGGGGAGTGTGATTTGTCAGGGAGTCAGGAGTGATAACCACACCGGCGGCGTGGGTGGAGCAATGGCGGGCCAAACCTTCCAGGGTCTTGGCATAGGAGATCAATTTAGCGCCCACCCCGTCTGATTGGGTCAGTTGAGCCAGCTCAGGAACCGTCTCTATAGCCCTCTCTAAGGTGGTTCCCGGTGGGACGAGCTTGGCGATCTTATCCACCTCCCCGTAGGGCACTCCCAACACCCTTCCTACATCTCTGATCACTGCTCTGGCCGCCATAGTGCCGAATGTGATGATTTGACAGACATTATCTTTTCCATATTTCTTTATTACGTAGTTGATCACCTTCTGGCGGTCTCGATCGGCGAAGTCGATATCGATATCTGGCATATTCACTCTTTGGGGATTGAGAAACCGCTCGAAGAGGAGGTTGTTTTTCAGAGGGTCTATGTCGGTTATTTTTAAGGCATAGGAGACCAAACTACTGGTGGCAGCTCCTCTGCCGGGTCCCACAGAAATACCTTCGGATTTAGCGTATCTGACGAAATCGGCCACAATCAGAAAATAGCCTGCGTATCCTGTTCTCTGGATTATTTTCAGCTCGTGTTCCAATCGGTCTTTGACCTGAGGGGTGATCTGCTGGTAGCGCTCTTTGATTCCCTGATAGGCCAGGTCCTTTAGGTACTCATCCGCGTTCTGGTAACCTTCAGGTAGAGGGAAACGGGGCAATTTCAACCTGCCGAATTCTATCATCACATTGCACCGGTCGGCGATCTCTAAGGTTGATTGGATCGCCTCCGGCAGATCCACAAACAGATTTGCCATCTCCTCCGGAGATTTCAGGTAGACCTGGTCGGTTTGAAACCGCATTCGGTTCTTATCCTCCAGCGTCTTGCCTGTCTGGATGCAGAGGAGCACATCGTGAGCTGCGGCGTCCTCTCTGTTCAGATAGTGGCAATCATTGGTCGCCACTATCGGGATATTCAACTCCCGACTGAACTGGATCAAATACTGATTCACTTTCTCCTCTTCTTCAATTCCGTGTCGCTGAAGCTCTAAGTAGAAATTGCCCTGGCCAAAGATACTGTTGTACTCTTCGGCAGCGTGCCTCGCTTTTTTTAGGTTTCCGTTTAAGATGAGATGTGCGATTTCCCCTTTGATGCAACCGGAGAGGGCGATAAGCCCATCGTGGTGCTCTTGTAGCAGCTCTTTATCCACCCGGGGATGGTAGTAGAAGCCTTCTAAATAGCCCTTAGAGACAAGCTTCATTAGGTTTTGATAGCCT
>MVCY01000018.1 GCA_002049985.1 Candidatus Latescibacteria bacterium 4484_181 | reverse complement strand
GGATGCTCGACCGCCAGTTGTCTACCCAGTCTGCGCCGTGCTTTGTCGACATTCTCTCCGAATACCTTGCTATCCGGACGAGAAAAATAGATATACTCAAAGATGCAGAAGGCGTATCTATGAGAACCAAAAGGCTTGATCGAACTGAGGCCATCTTCACTCAAAATTACGATCTCTCCAGGCTCAACATCCCGGCAGTACTTCCCTCCAATGATGTCCAGGGCGCACGACTCAGAAGCAACCACCCAGGCATCGCCCAACTTCCCCAGGCAGAGAGGGCGAAATCCATGGGGGTCTCGAACGGCGATGATTTTGTCTTTAGTTATTGCCAAAATTGAATAGGCACCCCTCACCTGTCGTAGTGCTTCGATCATTCGTTGCAAAAGAACTTCTCTCTGAGACCTCGCCGTCAAATGGATGATCACTTCGCTATCTACAGTAGTTTGAAAAAGGGAACCCTCTTGTTCCAACTTGTGTCGAAGCGCATTCGAGTTCACCAAGTTACCGTTATGGGCAATAGCTAACGGGCCGCCCTTGCAGTTGACCAGCAGTGGCTGGATATTCGCTGGCAATGGTGAACCGGTCGTGGAATAACGAGTATGCCCCACTGCTAGATCCCCTGCCAGATCCTTGAGAGTAGCTGGATCAGAAAACACATCCGTAACCAATCCCAACCCCTTGTGCTGCCGGAGAGTCTTGTGATCACCAACCACAATGCCGGCGCTCTCTTGTCCCCGGTGCTGTAAAGAATAGAGCCCAAGATATGCTAAATCGGCTGCGTTCTTGTGCCCATAAATCCCAAATAACCCGCAATCTCCCACTATTTACCTCCAAATTATGACAAGCACCCCCCAGATTCTCACCGCAGAGGTCGCAGAGATCTCGGACAAGGACGAGAGATTTACCTTTATCCCTTGGGAATCCCTCTTTTTGTACTTCGCTGCTTCTGGGGTCTTGATTCTTTCCGGATAATTCCATTTTACAAAAGTGACCAATCTTGATTAAGACCCAGACAGAATCCAGCAGCTTACGGTACGGCAGAAAGAGACCTCTCTTGCGAACAGCATTCCTCGGAGATACAACACATCGTACTTCCCTCACTAAGTATAACCCTCGGCTTCGGGTGAATTACTTCTGTCTAAAGCTCAGTCTTATGGGAGTTCCTGTGAAATTGAACTCTTTTCGGAGCCTGTTTTCTAAATAGCGTCTGTAATTTTGCTTAATAAGATCGGGTCTGTTAGTAAAGAAGAGAAACCCTGGAGGCTGGATAGAGTTCTGGGTGGCGTATAGCAGCTTGAAATCCCTATGCTGAAGCAATCCTGTCTTCCTCAATTCTTGGAGAAATCTGTTGAGCTGGGAAGTGGATATCCTCCTGTTCCAGTTGTGATAAACTTCGAAGGCCAAATCTATGCTCTTGTGAATGCGGTGGCGAGTTAAAGCAGAGGTGAAAAGTATAGGAATGTAACTCAAGGAGGCTATCTTTCTTCTGATGTATTGAGTGACCTGCTCTGCGGTGTTGAGGTCTTTTTCCACTAAGTCCCATTTGTTCACTGCCAGAACAACTCCCTTTCCGAACCGAATCGCCTGCTGGAGGATGTTTATATCCTGGGAAGTCAAGCCGTCGGTAGCGTCGATTAACAATATCGCCACATTGCACCTCTGCAAGCTCTGAATTGTCCTCAAGGTGCAGTAAAATTCGATTCGATCCCTAACCTTACTTCGGCGGCGCAGTCCTGCGGTATCAATCAAAACCACCCTCCGGCCGCTATGGGAGAATATTGTGTCGGTTGAATCTCTAGTAGTTCCAGGTTGCTCATCGACAATGAGCCTTTCTTCTCCTAACAGAGTATTTACAAAAGAGGATTTCCCCACATTGGGTCGTCCTACCACAGCAATCTTAAGGACTTCTTGTCTCTGTTCCCTCTTATCATGGGGGGGTAGTTGCTGGACGATGAGCTCTAAGAGCTCTCTTATATTCCTTCCAGTAGTTGCCGAAACGGGAACAGGGTCTCCGACACCAAGACGGTAAAACTGTGGTACCTGAACCTCTTGGTGTTCGGTGTCAACTTTATTAACCACCAGTAGCTTTTTCTTCTCTGATTTACGAACAACATTTGCAATCTCCAAATCCAGACCCAGTACCCCAGCCGAGGCATCCACCAATAGAAGGAGCATATCTGCCTCTTCGGTTGCCACCTCCACCTGTTCTTTAACCAAGACTTCCATCTTGTCAGAGCCTTGGGGCAGATACCCTCCTGTATCAACCAGAATGAAATGACGCCCTTTCCACTGAGCCTCATCAAAGTTCCGATCCCGGGTTACACCGGGAATATCATCCACAATCGCCTTCCTTTTTCCAATGATGCGATTGAAAAGTGAGGATTTCCCGACGTTTGGTCTCCCAATTATAACTACCACCGGTTTACGCAAGCGCATTGCCTCTTTTGAAGAAGATAAACAAAGGAAGAGAGATCCAGCCGAAAATAGACTAAATCTGGAATCTCAGGCTCCTGTTTTGTAGGCGGTTATATACTTTCGCAAGAAATTCCCGGTGTAGGATGTCTCCACCTGGGCCACCTCTTCTGGCGTTCCGGCAGCCACTACCCAGCCACCTTGATCTCCGCCTTCCGGACCCAGGTCAATGATGTAGTCGGCGGCCTTTATCACCTCCATGTTGTGCTCAATGACCAACACGGTGTTGCCCATATCCACCAATTTGTTCAAAACCTTCAGCAGCACCCTAACGTCCTCGAAGTGAAGTCCAGTAGTGGGTTCATCCAGAATATACAAAGTCTTGCCGGTGCCCACCTTTGACAGTTCAGTAGAGAGCTTAACCCTCTGGGCCTCTCCTCCTGAGAGGGTGGTAGCCTGCTGTCCCAGATGGATATATCCCAACCCCACATCTGAGAGGGTCTTCAACTTCCGTTTGATACGGGGAATGTCAGCAAAGAACTTCAGGGCCTCATCAACGGTCATATCCAACACCTCGGCAATGTTTTTGCCTTTGTAGCGAATGCTCAAGGTTTCTCGGTTGTATCTTCTGCCCTTGCAAGCGTCACAAGTCACATAGACGTCGGGCAAAAAATGCATCTCGATTTTGATGACGCCAGCACCTTGACAGGCTTCACATCTGCCCCCTTTCACATTGAAACTGAAACGACCGGGTTTATACCCCGCCACCTTGGCCTCTGGCACCTGGGAAAAAAGCTCACGAATGTGAGTGAAAACTCCGGTGTAGGTAGCGGGGTTAGACCTCGGGGTTCTGCCTATGGGCGACTGATCGATGTTGATCACCTTGTCAATTGCCTCAGAGCCCCGTAGTTCTTTATACTTATGAGGTTCTGCTCTGCTTCTATAAAGTTTCTGTGCCAGAACTCGGTAAAGTGTTTCATCCACCAACGTGCTTTTCCCGGAGCCAGAGACGCCCGTCACGCATGTAAAAGTCCCCAGAGGGATATGCACATCTATTGATTTCAGGTTATGCCCCTCAGCACCGAGTAGGGAAAGCCATTTGCCGTTTCCCCGGCGCCTCTGGGAGGGGACAGGGATCTGCTTTTTTCCGGAGAGATATTGGCCGGTCAGCGAGGATTTGTTATGGCAGATTTCGACTGGACTGCCAGTGGCTACTACCTGACCACCTTGCAATCCCGCTCTCGGTCCCAGGTCAATAACATAGTCGGCTGTCTCAATGGTATCCTTGTCGTGTTCGACAACAAGGATGGTGTTGCCCAGATCACGTAGATCACACAGTGTCTTCAGCAGCCTTTTGTTATCCCTGTAATGGAGACCAACACTGGGTTCGTCCAGAATATATAGAACTCCCACCAGCTGCGAGCCGATCTGCGTGGCCAGTTTGATCCTCTCGGCTTCACCTCCAGAAAGGGTGGCAGCGGCTCGATCCAGGGTAAGGTAATCCAGCCCCACGTTCATCAGGAAACCCAACCTGTCTTTAATCTCTTTCAGTATCTGGTAGGCAATGGCCATCTCCTTAGACGAAAGTCTGAGTGCAGAGAAAAACTGCAAGGCCTCTTTAATCGAAAAGGCGGTGATCTCAGCGATATTTTTACCCTGGATCTTCACCGCCAGACTCTCTGGTTTCAATCGGCTGCCCTGACACTCAGGGCAAGTACGGGCGGTCATAAACCGCTCGATCCACTCCCTTACGGCCTCGGATTGAGTCTGTCTATATCGCCTCTGTAGATTAGGGATGACCCCTTCGAAGTTGGCATCCTTGCTTCCATAAAGTATTGCTCTCTTTTGTATCTCTGTCAGTTTATTGAAAGGCAAGTTGAAATCGATATTGTAGGTTCTAGCGACCCTGCGCAGACGATGAAAGAACCACCGATCTTCAGGAGCTCCCCAGGGGGCAATAGCACCCTGATTGATGGAAAGATCAGGGTCGGGCACTACTAAGTCGGGGTTAATCTCCATCCTTATACCCAGTCCGTCGCAAGCGGGACAGGCACCATAAGGGCTGT
Organism: Candidatus Latescibacteria bacterium 4484_181; assembly: GCA_002049985.1. Lineage (GTDB taxonomy): Bacteria > Latescibacterota > MVCY01 > MVCY01 > MVCY01 > MVCY01. Next base: position 7,459 of record MVCY01000018.1, on the reverse strand, counting down.
TAAAGGAAAACATCCGCGGCTCTATTTCCTCGTAGCTCACTCCACAGTCCGGACAGGCAAAACGCTCGGAGAAAAGGAGATCCTCTCTGCCCGCCACATTCACCAGAACCAGCCCTTCACCCAAGGCCAAGGCGGTCTCCACCGAGTCAGTAAGCCGTTTGCTAATCTGGGACTCAACCACCAACCGGTCTACAACTACCTCAATCCAGTGCTTCTTGTAGCGCTCCAGTTTGATCTCCGAGTCCAGAGTCAGCACCTGTCCATCCACCCTGACCCGTACATAGCCATCCCTTTTGACCTGTTCAAAGAGTTCCCGGTATTCACCCTTCCTCCCTCTGACCAATGGGGCTAATACTTGAATCCTCGCACCCTTGGGCAGCCTCAAGATATTATCTACAATCTGCTGCGCTGTCTGTTTCGAGATGACCCTCCCGCATTTCCAGCAGTGAGGCACCCCGATGCGGGCAAAGAGCAGTCGCAGGTAATCGTAGATCTCGGTGACTGTTCCCACGGTAGAACGGGGGTTTTTAGCCGATGTCCTCTGCTCAATGGAAATGGCTGGCGACAGCCCTTCAATGTAGTCCACATCCGGTTTTCCCATCAGAGATAAGAACTGTCGAGCGTATGCAGACAGGGACTCTACATAGCGTCTCTGACCCTCGGCGTAGATGGTATCGAAGGCCAGCGATGATTTTCCTGAACCCGACAATCCGGTAATAACCACCAGCTTGTCACGGGGGATTTCTAAGTCTATGTTCTTAAGGTTGTGCTCCCGAGCACCTTTGACGGTTATTTTCTCCATTGGAGGCTCAAAATTCCCTCTAAACTATCCTGTCCAAAATGTTCAGAAAAGAGCTTAACTTGTTCTTCTCACTGGCCTTGAATAGAACAGCACTAACAAGATTTTTCAAATCTAAGGAGAGGCAATAAAGGGCTTTGGTTCTTTGGTGGGGTCGATTGGTGACAGAATTGTGACACCATTATCTATTTCGGATTTAGAACTGATGCACTTGTACAAACTTCTAAGCCATATTCTTCTGCTGTAAAGTGCCAGGGCCCCAGAGGCGTCAGAATGACACTTTGCTACTTATTGAGACTGTAATGGTCTGGCTATCGAGATTGGGTGTACGCCTTATCGTCCTCGCTCAGACCTGTCCCCTCTTTACGGTCCGCTACTAACTCCTCAACCTCATCCGTATCTGATTGAGCGATTTCGTGCATTCTGTGCAGCGCCATTAGCCAGCAGACTGTGGACTCGCCTCCTTCATTACGGTTTGCACCGGCGGACTGCAATCCATCCCGGCAGCCTCCTGTACTGAAATCGTATATGATCTCCCGTAAGTCATTTCTGCCTAAGAACCAGTCGAAACACCGGTTCATTTCCACACACCAGTGCTTGTTCTCAGTCGCTCTGTAGGCCTCATAGCAGGCATCCACCAGAGCAGCGACCTCAATGGGCTGTTGGTCAAATCGTGCCTTCTTTCCTCCTCGCTTGAGCCAACCCTTGTTGCCTACCACCGAAAGGTGACCGTCTCTTGCTGTTTGGATTTTAAGAAGCCATTCCAGAGACTGTAGTCCTTGACGCCACATTGTCTCATCTTTAAGCCACTGTCCCGCGGCGATCAATGCTTGTGGCAAACGGGCGTTGTTATAAGCGACAATATCCTCCCCCCAGAGCCATTCTTTGGAACTGTTCGCCTGGAACAGATGAAAGAGCCGTTGAGCCAGCAAGCGAAGAGCATCTCGCGCTTCACGGTCGCCACCGAAACGCTCAAGATATGCCCGACAGCCAAGAATAGAGTAAGCCCAGGCTCGAGGTGAATTAAAGGATAAACAACTCGGTAGTGCTTGATTGAATAAGTTTGTGGCAAATCCTAAAATAGCTTCTGTAGGCGCCTGGTCTACAGTGATTCCCAGTGCCCAAAGCGTTCGGCCGTGACAGTCCTCAGAGCCTATCTCTTCAAGCCAGCGCCTATCGTAGGACATAAAATTCCGCGCCCGACCCGTCTCTCTGTCTAAGGAATAATCAAGAAAAGACAAGTAGATGTGCAAAAGTGGCAAAATGCTTTCGTCCTTGAAAAGCCTGAAGTTCATTAGAGCAACGATCGCTGCGCGAGCATTATCATCGGTGCAGTAGCCATGGGAACGGTTCGGGGTTGCATAGATAGCATGTTGAAAAATCCCTGTATTGTCGGTCATGATCCGGAGATGAGCCAGATTGATCTCAGGGATAGCAAGCTGCTCTAGTACAGTGCGGCGGATACGCGAGCGCACGGCCAACTTCCCATACTCACGTACGGCCCGCTGAAAAACGTCCAAGTATCTCCCTGCTACTTCCTTCCAGATCATCTGCCGCCCAAATAGATAGGCGCGTTTCCGGAGACGATGTCGCTTCGTTTCGTTACTGAGGAGCTCACGCAGCTGATTGGCCAATGCGTCTGCATCGCCAAAAGGTACCAGGCAGCCCCGTTCATCGGCCAACAATTCCTCAGCATACCAATAAGGAGTGGAAATGACAGCCTTTCCACATCCTATCGCATAGGCCAGCGATCCCGAAGCACTCTGCTCCTTAGACAAATACGGAGTCACGCAGATATCGGCCGCTACGAGAAATTGCAGAAGCTCTTCAAGCTTCACAAATCGCTTATGGAAAACAACATGTTCTTTTAGCTTCAACTGCTTGACCAATCTTTCCAACGAAACCCGATACTGCTCGCCAAAACGCCGTTTGACCTCTGGATGAGTGGCACCCAGTACGACATACAGGACGTCAGGAAACTCCTTTACCAGTGAGGCAACGGCCTCAATGGCCACTTCGATGCCTTTGTTCGGATTTAGCAAGCCAAAAGTTAATATCACGCGGCGTCCTTCAGCGTGAAACTTGTCCTTATAATAAGCCGGATCAAGAAAAGGCACATCTGGCACTCCGTGATGGATCACCAGTACCTTCTCTCTGGGCACCCCATAAATGTCAACCAAGAATTCAACCGCCTTTTGCGAGTGTACTACTACCAGTGAGGAATAGGAACAGATGGACTTTAAGACATCAAGTTGTTGAGGTGTGGGCGCTTTAAGCACGGTATGCAAAGTAGTCACAACTGGTTTTTTCAGAGCGGCAAGTAGCTGCAAAATGTAGGCGCCATCGTTTCCGCCAAAGATGCCAAATTCGTGCTGGATGTTCACCACTTCCGTCTGGGAGAGATTGAGTAAATCGGCGGACTCTCGATAATCTGTGCGGTGTTGCTCCCGGATATCGAAACGTACTTCATCTCCATAACTATAGACTTCCTGTGGTTTTTTTAAAGCAACCACCTGTAGATTCTCAGACTCGCCAACAGATTCATCGTAGAGTTGAGCAAGCGCATGCACTAAGTCGTAAGTGTATGTTGCAATCCCGCATTGCCGGGGAGGATATGTAGCTACAAACGAGATCCGGATTGGCTTTACGATTGTTTCTGGCACAGGGCTATCACCTCTTTCTTGTCAAAATGCATCTGCTAATGCTCGTCACGTATTGCACCCCGCTGTACGCAGTCACTGAACTTAGGCACAGCATTAGGGGCGACTAATTGGAGGCAGTTTGCACAATTTCTCACCTGCTTTTAGCTTTCTTAATGACAAAGACTCTTATCTTTGGATTCTAAGGATGCTAAGTATCCGGCCTCACCGGTTGATGATAACAGTGATTCGGCAATCCACACATTTTTCACTTATCCCTATCTTGCGTTGGTTGAGACCTGACATATTCTACCAACTGGTTCATATCTGCTATGGCTAATCCGACAACCGTATCAGCAGCACCATAATAGAGATGAAGTTCGTTTGTCTCCGGGTTAATGATGGCACCTGATGGAAAAACGACACCAGGGACATCCCCCACACGCTCGTAATTTTCACTTGGAGCAAAGACCCAGTCATCACAGCGGCAGATAATCTTCCAGGGCTGCTCCAGGGGGTCTCAAGAGGTGGAGGTCCTAACCCAACCCTGTGGCTATCCCACCATCCAGGTCTCACGGGAATTAGCATGCGATGTTTGCCCCAATGTGTCAAATCTGGAGAAGAGCAAATCCAGATGTGAGCTTCTCCTCGGATGATAGGCCGATGAATTAACACGAATTGTCCATTGATGAGACGTGGAAACAGCGAAGCGTCTTTGTCTTCCGGAGGAAGGAGCGCTCCAAAACGGGTAAATGTTTGGAAGTCCTTAGTCAGGGCCAAAGAGATAAGAGGACCTCCAGTGGAGAAAGAGACATACGTTATTGCATACTCCTGTCGCTCTTCTAGCCAGACAATCCGTGGGTCCTCAAGACCCCAAAGTTCCTCCTTGTATCTCAGATTAGGTTTTAGAGCCGGCGTTGAAGAAATTCGCCAGTCGCTCTTTCCATCTTTACTTCTGGCTAAAGTGAGATGAGAAAACCCACGCATATCTTCCACTCGCACCAATAACAAAACCTTACCGTCATGCTTTGTAGCCCCTGGATTGAATACCGCATTGGCGGAATAGGGCCACTGCGCTGGAGTAAGGATAGGGTTTCCCTGGTAACGCCGGAACAGAAGATTGGAGCTGTTGTGACCTCCAAGACGTTTCATTTTTGTTTAATCTCCTTACCTCCGCTTGGAAGAATGGCGTCGCCTCTTTCGGCGATGTGGGCCGCTTTCTGACTGGCTCTGTCTCAGTTGCGCTATCTGATCTCGCAGCTGCGCCGCCTTCTCAAACTCTAAGTTCGCTGCCGCCTCCCGCATCTTCTCCTCTAACCAGGCTATCTCTTCCTCCCTGTCCATCTTGGAGATATAGTCGGTATTGGATTCTTTCACCACAGGGGTGACCTGCTCGTCGGCCACAGCCGTGGCTTTCATTATCTCTTCTACCGACTTGTAGATAGTGGTAGGGGTTATGCCGTTCTTCCGGTTGTAGTCCTCCTGGATGCGCCGACGCCGGTTGGTCTCATCTATGGCTTTTTTCATCGACTCTGTGATGTGGTCGGCATACATGATCACCTCACCCTTCACATTTCGGGCAGCCCTCCCCGCCGTCTGGATCAAAGAACGTTCAGAACGCAAAAAGCCCTCCTTGTCGGCATCTAAGATGGCAACCAGAGAGACCTCAGGCAGGTCCAACCCCTCCCGCAGTAGATTGATACCCACCAGCACATCAAACTCCGCCAGCCTCAACTCTCGCAGTATCTCTACCCTCTCCAATGCCTCTATCTCAGAATGCAGATACCTCACCCTCACACCCATCTGGGCCAAGTAGTCGGCTAAATCCTCAGCCATTCTCTTAGTGAGGGTAGTCACCAGGACCCGCTCTTTTTGCTTCACCCGAATGCGGATCTCCTCCAACAGGTCATCTACCTGCCCCTTCACTGGCCTCACCGTTATTTTGGGGTCCATAAGTCCAGTGGGACGGATAATCTGTTCTACTACAACTCCCTTCGATCTCTCCAGCTCATATTCGCCCGGAGTGGCAGAGACAAAGATGACCTGGTTGATCATAGACTCAAACTCCTCAAAGTAAAGGGGGCGGTTGTCAAAAGCAGAGGGCAGCCTGAAACCATACTCCACCAGTGTCTCCTTGCGGGAGTGGTCACCGGCATACATCCCAGCAATCTGAGGTACAGTTACATGCGATTCATCAATAACCAGGAGAAAATCCTTAGGAAAATAATCCAGCAGCACATAGGGCCTTTCCCCTGGGGCCCTTCCAGACAGATAGCGAGAATAGTTCTCTATTCCAGGACAGTAACCGATCTCCCTCATCATCTCAATATCATACTTGGTGCGGGTCTCGATACGCTGTGCCTCTATGAGCTTGTTTTGAGATTTGAAATAGGCTACCCGCTCCTCCAGTTCTTGCAATATCCCTTGAATCGCTGCCTCCAACCGGGGGTAGGTGGTCACAAAATGTTTAGCAGGGTAGATAGCCACCCTTCTCTTCTCCTCCCGAATCTCTCCAGTCATCGGATCGATGACAGAGATGTTATCGATCTGATCGCCGAAAAGTTCAATCCGCACGGCGTATTCCTCATAAGCAGGGAGCACCTCAATCACATCCCCACGTACTCTAAAGGTCCCCCTCTCAAAGGCAATGTCGTTTCGGGTGTAATAGATATCCACCAGCCTCTTGAGCATCTCCTGTCTGTCAATGGTTTGTCCTACCTCCAGCAGGAGCAACTGTTCAGCGTACTCCTTGGGCGAGCCAATGCCGTAGATACACGAGACACTGGCCACGACAATAACATCGTCCCGCTCCAGAAGTGAACTGGTTGCCTTGAGCCGGAGCCTGTCTATCTCATCATTGATGGAGGTATCCTTCTCGATATAGGTGTCAGTGGCGGGAACGTAGGCCTCTGGTTGATAATAATCGTAATAGCTTATAAAATATTCTACTGCATTCTCGGGGAAAAAGGCCTTGAGTTCACCGTAAAGCTGGGCAGCCAGGGTTTTGTTGTGAGAGATAATCAAGGTGGGTTTGCCCACATTAGCTATGACATGGGCTACGGTGAAAGTCTTGCCCGAGCCAGTGACTCCCAACAAGGTTTGAAACTTTTCCCCTCGAAGTATCCCTTCGGTCAACTCGCGAATAGCCCTGGGCTGATCGCCAGTGGGCTGGTATTTGGAGATGAGTTTGAATTCAGCCATAGTATTAAGTCATTTGTCACTCGTCATTAGAGATCAGTGAAACGAACGTTTACCGACTCTCCAACCGTAAAGAACCCAGAGATGGGATAGAGCACACCAAGGCCTCGGTCCTTCAGACTCACCTCCAAGGTTCTGCACTCTCCCTGTCTGTTCACGGCCTTTGCAGTTGCATTCTTTTCATTAAACCTGTCGAAATTCGGTCGGGAAAGAATGAGATAGGCTCTGTAAATAGTCGATATTCAGTGTTTCTCTGTCTATGGGAAGGCAGGCGGCACCGAGTGGATAGGCATGTTCACATTCCCAGCTCTTCTAGGATGGGTTCGGCGTTCTTCAGCCAGGCGTGCTGCGGGTCGTCATGCATCCTCAAGATCCTTTTCTCTCCGGCTAAAATCCAGAGATAGTAAAGCCTGTAGCCTGGCGCGGCTACAACTGGATGATAGCCTTCGGGGATAACCACTGTGTCATCATTCTGTAACACGTATGTGGAATCAATAGAGCGGTCATCGGTATAAATCCGCTGGATGCCAAATCCCTGCTGGGGCTCAAGCTTGAAAAAATACACCTCTTCCATATTGGACTCCTCTGGCAGATTATCAAAGTCATGACGATGAGGCGGGACACTGGACCAGTTGCCAGGAGGGTTAATGGTCTCCCCTATCAACAAATGTCTGGCGTCAAGACTCGAATCCACAATATCTCTTATGTCTCTCCGCCAGTTCAGCCGACCCACAGACCTCATTCTCACCTGCTCGGGCCGGATGAGCCTGGGCTCTGTCTTCAAGTCAGATGGTGCCTTACACACTGCCATCTCCAGGTTACT
>MVCY01000090.1 GCA_002049985.1 Candidatus Latescibacteria bacterium 4484_181 | reverse complement strand
ATGAGACGGTCTTCGCCTATCGGATAGATGGTAACCCCTTGAAAAAACTTTCTATAAAGATATATTCTATCTCCGGATATCTGGTTAGGAGTTTTAGAGATTTCACCGATGATGCCGGCAACCCGGCGGAGGCATTAGGCTATCATGAATTAACCTGGGATGGCAGCGACGACCGGGGGCGTCCTCTGGCCAATGGAGTCTATTTCTGTCGGGTCAAAGCAGTCCTGAAGAATGGAAAGAGACAGGAAGAGATCATGAAAGTGGTGAAGATGAGGTGAGGTTCAACAAGGTGATGTTGTAGAGACTGTCCGGCGGGTCGTGTCTATCTGGCCCCACTGAGTTGAGAGCTCTTTCGGGTCTTATTTGAGGACTAATGCCATGCATATCAGAATACTGAAGATTTCCCTTCTCTCTCTAATTGTTGTCTTTTCGTTTGCCGTTGCCTGTTTTGGGACTCAGCAGGCTGGGGCTTTTCTGGATATCGGGGTGGATGCACGGGCAATGGGGATGGGTGGTGCTTTCGGCGCTGTGGCCGACAATGCCTTCGCCCCCTATTGGAACCCGGCTGGCATCTCTCTGTTGAGGCATAGAGAGGCGGGGCTTATGTATGCCTCCCTTTTTGGTCTGGCGAAGTTTCACTGTTTCAGTTTGGTTCAGCCCATAGGAGAAGGGGTAGGGATCTCGGCAGGCTGGGTGCGATTCTCCGTGGATAGAATCCCAGAATACGAGCCTTTCCCTGAGGATCTCAAGAAAATCAAGCAGAGAAAGGATTTTGCTGAGAGAGGCCCTGTGGGTTATTTCTCTGATACCGAAGATGCCCTGTTCTTCTCGTTTGGGAAGACCAGCCGGTTCGAGCTTGACTTTGGTTGGCTCTATTTCACCCTTCCGGTTGAGGTACCTTTTGGGGTCAACTTGAAGTTGATCCGTCAGTCTATGGGTGGTTCCTCTGCTCAAGCGGTGGGGTTTGATCACCCGTTTTGGGGTTGCCTACCGACAGCCGCTGCCCGGCAGGGCAAGCCAGGTTCTGATAGCTGTGGATAGAGATAAACAGGGGGTTAAAACCGGATTAGAGTATCAGTTTAGCTGGCCAGTGGCCGTGAGGATAGGATTTGGTCAAAATGGCTTCTGCGCCGGGGCAGGGCTTGGTTATCGGATATTTCACTTAGACTACGCCTTTGTAAATCAACCCCTGGGCCCAGTACATCGCGTCAGTGGAAGATTGAGGTTTTAGCGCTGTGGAGAGGCCAAGAATGAGCTTTTTGTTAAGTGGGTTACCCATTTCCTATGCACTTCTTACATCGGTATTCATTGTGATTTCTTTGGTGGGCTGTGACCGGGTTACGCGTCAGGATAAGGTTCCGCCGGCTGCCCCTGTTCTGTTAGAAACTGGCCCAGAAGAATCCTTTTGCGAAAGCGGCATCGACGCAGTACCCCAAGACGACTGGATAAGGATAGAGTGGACTGCAGGGGAGGAGAAAGACTTGGCTGGCTATGAGATCTACCGCAGGGCTGAAGATGAGGCAGCGCTCTCTTTAATCTTTACCTTACCGGTGGGAGAGGTAGAGGAGACGTCGCCGGACACCGCCTTCTGGCACGACAAATCTGTTCGCATTCTGGTGCGCTACTTTTACCAGATGCGAGCCTTTGACTCTTCAGGCAATCGGAGCGATTTCAGCAACACCGTTGACTACAAACTGCTGCCCAAACTGATTCCCATCTGGCCTAAAGGGGAGATAGAAGAGGGGGCCCAGGAGTTTCAATTCTGGTGGGGGCAGAATCCCGAAGAGGTAACCTCCATTATTATCAGGCTATTAGACAGCGGAGATAACCCACTTTGGATCAGCAAACCTATGGTGCCCAGAGGATACGGAGAGAAAGTTGTAGTGGAATACAATTTTGACGGAAGAGCTGCCCTACCGGTGCTGCCCCCAGGTTCTTACCGATGGCGAGTTGACAGCATTGGTCCTGAACGCCGGTCTGGCTCCGAGTCTCGGTGGACGGAGTTCTCAGTCACTAGACTTTCACAAAAAATGTGAAAGATGTATGTTTAAAGCATCGGAATATAGTAGCATAGGAGGGCATAAGGTTCCCGAGGGGAGTGGACCCCATGGCTACATTCGCCAATCCCTGTCAACAGTTTTCTTATTGTTACCTCAATTCATTCGTTTTTTTCTATGGGATAGCCGGACGATTCACCGCCGACTATGGTTAATCCTGGAGGTGGTGGGAGGTTGCGCTTTCCGGCAGCGGCCAACAGAACCAAAGCAGCCCTCTGCTGCCTGCAGGACTTATAGCCCCAGGGATTGAACCCTACCTCTTCCCTACGCCTACGGAAATCGCGCTTCTTTTGGTCGCTTTTCTCCTAAAGAAAAGGGACAGATACCTCAGTAATATAAAGAAATTCCGTAGCTTATGTCTCCAATTGTAATATTTTTGTGAAAGTTAAGTCAGTCAAATAAATTTTTTGAAGGAACTGAGCGCCAAGTTTGGGTTAGCGTGAGCCGTGAAGCGTAAAACGTGAGAGTGACTCCAAGGTTGGTGTCTGCTAAGTATTATATTTCCTTGGGTCCTGAAGATGAACTGATGATGAAGATCAATGTGTGGGGAAATGTGGCCAAGCCAGGGCAATATCTTGTCCCCAGTGGTACTGACCTGATTGCTCTTCTCTCCTATGCTGGCGGCCCGACCGAAAGCGCCCGAATCAGCGACGTGCGGATCGTCAGGGCCACGGGTAAAGAACACACAATCCTTTCAGTTGACATCAAGAGATATTTGAAAACGGGGGATGCTTCCCTCATACCCACTCTGATGCCCGGGGACACGGTCATAGTTCCAGCCACGGTGCTTCATATGTTCTCCCGGTTTGTGAGCTTTGTATCCCAGACAGCTATCATTGCCAATGTCTACTATCTGCTGTTTGTTCGTGGCAGATAGCCAGGGACACAGGGAAATCAGACGGCCGTGTAGTCATCCCAATTATTGCAGGAGAGGTAAATGAGAAGAATATGCATAATCGGCACCGGTTATGTTGGTCTGGTGACCGGGGCCTGTCTGGCCGATTTCGGCAATGTAGTTACCTGCACCGACGCAGATGAGGAGAAGATTGAACTACTACAGCAAGGTAGGGTGCCAATCTACGAGCCCGGTCTAAAAGAGCTTATTCAGGCCAATACCGGCAGAGGCAGGCTCTCTTTCTCCACCCAGATACCCTTTGCTATCAAAGGGGCTGAGATTATTTTTATCACTGTTGGCACGCCCTCTCTACCGGATGGCAGTGTAGACCTTTCCCAGGTGATTCAGGTAGCAGAGATGGTGGCCGAATATATGGAGGACTACAAGGTCATAGTTAACAAAAGCACCGTAGCGGTGGGCACCGGCGCCAAGATCGAAGAGATAATCGGCAAGAGACAGAAATCTCCGATTGATTTCGATGTGGTCTCCAACCCCGAGTTCTTACGGGAAGGCTCTGCCATTGAAGACTTTATGCATCCCGACAGGGTGATAATCGGCGCCAGAACCCAGAAGGCGATGGAGATTATGGCCGACGTCTACAAGGCGCTGTACCTTATTGAAATCCCCATCATAAAGACAGATATAGAGACGGCGGAGATGATAAAATATGCGTCCAATGCCTTTCTGGCTATGAAAATATCGTTTATTAATGAAATCGCTACTATTTGTGATGGCTACGGCGTTAATGTGAATACAGTAGCCAGGGCGATGGGTATGGACCGCCGCATCGGCCGAGAGTTTCTCCATGCTGGCCCTGGATATGGAGGCTCCTGCTTCCCCAAAGATACCGCTGGGCTGGTCAGCATCGCCCAAAAGGTGAATGTGGACCCAGTGATTATTAAGGCCACCATCGCTGCCAACCAAAGACAGAAGATGCGCATGCTGGAGAAGCTGGCTGCACTGATAGGGCCGTTTGAGGGAAAGACTGTGGCCCTGCTGGGACTCTCCTTCAAACCCAACACTGACGACATAAGGGAGGCCCCGTCGCTGGTGATGATCGAAGGACTGTTGAAACAGGGGGCCAAGGTGAAGGCCTTCGACCCTGCAGCTGTGGACAACGCCAAGAGGATCTTTCCTCAGGTAGAATACTGCGGCGACATGTACTCGGCGGCTAAGCAAGCCGATGCAGTGGTATTGATGACCGAATGGAACGAGTTCAGAAACATAGATCTGCCCCGGCTCAGGAAACAGATGCGCCAGCCCAACTTCTTAGACTGTCGAAATGTCTACACACCAGAGGAGATGAAAAGGTCAGGGTTCTGTTACCAGGGGGTTGGACAAGGTGGGTCACTGGTTAAACAGACTGCTTCTCATTGATGTGGAAAGAGTAGAGTCAACCGTGAGTTTGTTGAAATTTGCCGGGTTCATCACGTACGGCTCGCCTATTTTTTGGATCATATGCTAAGGTAGGATATCAGATACTTCAGGGGAGGAAACTATGATTGAGGGTGTGAAGATTAAGAAGCTTAAGGTTATTCCCGATGAGCGGGGTAGATTGATGGAGATACTGCGCGGAGATGAGCAGATATTCCAGAGGTTCGGCCAGGTGTATATGACCACTACCTACCCTGGGGTCATAAAAGCCTGGCATTACCATAAAATACAGACGGATAATATCGCCGTAGTGAAGGGAATGCTTAAGGTGGCACTCTATGACCCTCGGGAGGGTTCTTCCACCCGTGGAGAGGTGGATCAGTTCTTCATTGGAGAACATAATCCCCTGCTGATCCAGGTCCCTCCCCAGGTCTACCACGGGTGGAAGTGCATCAGCGAGCAGGAGGCCATTGTGATCAACTGTCCTACTGAGCCTTATAACTACAAGAACCCTGATGAGTACCGGCTTCCCTTCGACACCGACCAGATTCCTTACGATTGGGCGATCAAGATGGGGTAGGAGAAAACTGGGAAGTTGCCCCTCAACTGATCATTAACATATTTTGAGTATTCGTCTTGTTAGAGAATGAGACGTGAAGCCTGAAACGTGAAAAAATTCTGGTGTCGTTGGTCTACTCACTGATCATTCATCACGCATAACGTTTCACATCGAGGTGGCACTCAGTCAAGGTGCGGCGATGATGCCCTCTTTTAATCTTGACGTGCATTTGGTATGAAAGGGGACCCATATCTTGAATAGATTCCTCATCACGGGCGGGGCAGGCTTCATCGGCTCCAACTTTGTCCGTTACATCTTGAACAAATATCCCGACTATCAGGTGGT
>MVCY01000017.1 GCA_002049985.1 Candidatus Latescibacteria bacterium 4484_181 | reverse complement strand
CAGTTTCACCCAGAGGTGACTCACACACCCTGTGGGATGAAGATATTGGAGGCATTTGTTACTGAATGTGGCTGTGAGCGAACGTGGACGACAGAAGGGTATGTGGAGCTGGCGACCAAACGGATTAGGGAGCAGGTGGGAGGACGCAATGTATTTCTATTGGTATCCGGAGGAGTTGACTCCAGTGTAGCTTTCGTCCTGTTGAACAAGGCTCTGGGGCCCGAAAGGGTTTATGGGTTGTTAATTGATAACGGTTTTATGCGAAAAGGCGAGGTGGCTCAGGTTAGTCAATACCTGGGCCGTTTCGGAAGGCTCACAGTGGTAGATGCCTCAGAGCAGTTCCTCGATGCTGTCAAAGGCCAGACAGACCCCGAGGAGAAAAGAAAGACTATTGGCGAAATATTTATTCGAATTCAGAACAGAACACTAAGCGAGCTTGATCTCGATGAGGATCAGTGGATGTTAGGGCAGGGGACCATCTACCCAGATACCATTGAGTCCGGTGGAACTGAGCAGGCAGATCGGATTAAAACCCATCACAATCGGGTGGAATTGGTGCAGGAACTTATTGCCCAGGGTAGGGTCATCGAGCCCCTGGCATCTCTATACAAAGATGAAGTTCGAGAGGTAGGACTTCACTTAGGACTTCCTACTGATTTGCTCTGGCGGCATCCCTTCCCCGGTCCTGGTCTTGCAGTGCGCACTTTGTGTGCCGAGGGCAAGGAGTACTTCCCAGGATGGAGAAAGATTGAACAGAAGGTCGACTGCATCGCGAGAGGATTTCACCTGGAGGCCCGGCTTCTGCCAGTGAGAACTGTAGGGGTACAAGGTGATTCCAGAACATATGCAAATCCTGTGGTGCTTATCGGCGAAGCGGATTGGGCAACCTTGGAGAAAGTCTCCACTCAAATAACCAACAACATCCCTGAGGTTAACCGAGTTGTTCATTTGGTCACACCAGCCAGATTGTGCACACTGGTGGTGAAAAGGTGTTGCTTGACGAAAAATAGGCTTGATTTGCTCCGCCAAGCCGATTTTGTGGCTACGGAGCAGTTACATAAGGAAAACCTTTACAGAGACATCTGGCAAATGCCTGTAATACTTATACCTGTTTCCTCTGATGGTGAGAAAGAGAGCGTTGTGCTTCGTCCAGTCTGTTCCGCAGATGCGATGACCGCCCGTTTTGCCGAAATTCCCAACCAAATTGTCCACAGGATAGCTGAACTTATTGTAAAAATCAGGGGTATAGAGGCTGTCTTTTATGATGTCACCCATAAGCCACCGGGAACTATCGAGTGGGAGTGACCTTAACTTGGCAGGAGGAGTTCTCGTTGGTATTAGCTGAATTGCTGGACGAAAACCTTATTTTGCTGAAAGAGAGATGTGATTCAAAAGAGGAGCTTTTGGAGGCTATGGTGAACAGGCTCGTTCAAACTGGCAGGGTCAATGATAAAGAGGAACTGTTGAGGATTGTTTTAGAAAGGGAGAAGATTGCCTCTACCGGCTTTGGCAGAGGGGTGGCTATGCCTCATGGAAGAACCGAAGTGGTGGACAGAGTGGTCATCGTTTTCGCCCGGATCGACCAGGGAGTTGATTTCGGCGCCTTAGATGGGAAGCCCGTCTATTTGATCTTCCTATTGGTGACTCCCGAGCGGGACACCGCATCTTATCTGATGGCTCTAGCAGAGCTTTCCCGACTCCTGAAAAAGGATTCGTTCAGAGAGAAACTCCTGCACTGTCAAACGGCCGCTGAGGTTATCCAGGCATTTCGAGAGGAAAACTGAAAAGAGGCCATTTTTTTCTTGACATTTTTGGTGCGGTGCACTATATTTAGCAAAAGAGAGGAGAAACAATGGCGAGGATAATTAAGAGGTATGTAAATCGTACACTTTATGACACTGAACAGAGACGCACCATCACACTGAATGATCTGGCTGCCCTGGTGAAAAACGGTGTTGAAGTGCAGGTGCTCGACAACAGAACTGGTGAAGATATCACTTCTCACACCTTCTCACAGATATTGGCGAGCCAGACAAAGGGATGGCAGCGAGAGGCTACCTCGCTGCAACTGTTCAGAAGACTGATCCAGAAAGGGGGTGCAGAGATGTTAGAGGCAGTCAAGAAGGCGATGCTGGCAGGCATTGGTGCCTTGGACCTCAGTCGGGAAAAGAGGGAGAAATTCTTCGACGAACTGATCAAAAGGGGCGAGCAGCCTAAGAATGAGGAGGCCAAATTGGTAAAGGAAGCCCTTGACAGGGCGGAGAAGAAGACTACAGAGCTCAAAGAGAAGATCGACGAACGGGTGAAGGAACTGATGCCCCAGTTTATGCGCCGGCAGAGCGAACAGATCGACGAGTTGAATCAAAAGATAGATGCTCTGACCAAGATAGTAGAAAGATTAGAGAGTAGAGCGTAGTGGTCTCTCTTTCTCCCTGTTTCTCAAAAAGGGCCATCGGCTTCCTAGCCGGTGGCCCTTCTCTTGTCTCCCTTGCAGACAAAAAAGTGTTGCTTTTTGACCAACTTTTTAGTTAATTTTCACTCAAAACCTGCGGTTGACCACAGAACCAATTTGTCAGAGAAGGAGGGACAGTTGCACGCAGTAGTATGCATTAAACAGGTACCCGAGACGACGGATGTGAGGTTCGATCCGGAGACGAACACTATGGTAAGGGAGGGGGTTTCCAGCATTATAAACCCCTTTGATGAGTATGCAATCGAGGAGGCCTTGCTTACCAGGGAGCGATTCGGAGGCAAAGTGACGGTGCTCACTATGGGCCCACCTCAGGCGGCCGAGGCCCTGAGGACGGCACTGGCTATGGGAGCAGACCAGGCGGTGCTGGTGACTGACAAAGCCTTCGCGGGTTCGGATACCCTGGCAACCTCCTACACTCTCTCGATGGCCATAAGAAAACTTGGTCCTTTGGACCTTATCTTTTGCGGCCGACAGGCCATGGACGGCGATACCGGTCAGGTAGGACCAGGAGTGGCCCACAGACTCGGCATCCCTCAACTAACGTACGTCTGCAAGGTTAAGAAAATCGACTGGGAATCAAGAAGGATCGAAGTAGAACGGTTGCTGGAAAATGGAGTCCAGGTGGTAGAAAGCCCCTTGCCCGCTCTGCTCACAGTGGTTAAAGACATCAATCAACCTCGTCTTCCTTCACTGCTGAGGATGAAACGGGCAAAGCAGGCAGAAATCCCCACCTGGGGTGCTATTGATATAGGAGCTTCTCCCTCCCGAATAGGCCTGGAGGGTTCTCCCACTCAGGTGATAAGGACCTTCTCCCCGCCCAAGAGAACCGGGGGCCAGAAGCTCACCGGTGAGCCCGAAGAGGTGGTAAAGGAACTGGTGGATAAACTGTTCGCCTCGAAGGTCATCTAGACGTTCTCCATAGGACAGTTTTTTGACAAATAGGTCAGATTTTTCAGAGATCTGATGCAAAATGCAAATAGCAAATCGGAAAATGCAAAATCGAGGTCAGACTACAAAAGAATTAAGGCTGTAGCAAATCGCGTTATCAAACCGCAACAGGAAGTGATTCTTTGTCTTACACTTTGCATTTTCCATTTCGCAACTGAAGAATAGGAAATGGAGGTATGTTGTGCCATTGCTTGAGGTGATAAAAGAGAAGTGTAAAGGCTGCGGTCTCTGCGTGAAGGCCTGCCCTTTTGGGGCCATAGAAATAGTGAATAAATTGGCTGTTGTCAAGGAGTCATGCACAGGGTGCGGTGCTTGTCTGGACTCCTGTAAATTCCATGCTCTCTATTTACGTGAGGTTGAAAAACAACCCAAGGTAGATGTAAGTGAATATCAGGGTGTATGGGTATTTATCGAACACGAAGGCCCTCAGATCGCTCATGTCTCCTTGGAACTCTTAGGCAAAGGCAGAGAGCTAGCAGATAAGCTCTCCACCTATCTTTCGGCTATGCTCCTAGGAGATGAGATATCGCCTCTGGTTGAGCAGTTATTCAGGTTTGGTCCTGACCGAGTTCACTGCATTGAAGATCCAATTTTAAAACATTACCGAACTGGTCCTTATGTGACTGCGGCTTCTCTCTTGGTGAGGAAATACAGACCTGAGCTCGTCCTGGCTGGGGCTACCACAACTGGTCGTGATTTCGCCAGTGCTCTGGCAACAGAGCTGGAAACAGGACTTACAGCCGACTGTACGGAATTGGATATCGATCCGGAAAGGGGGCTGTTGGTGCAGACTCGCCCTGCCTTCGGGGGGAATATTATGGCCACCATTCTCTGTCCCCACCGCCGTCCTCAGATGGCTACGGTGAGGCCAAAGGTGATGCAGATGCCCAAACCGGTGGACACCAAGGGCGGAGAGGTGATCCGAGAGACATTTGACCTTAATGAAGATCAAATATTGACCAAGATTATCAATTTTATCCCCAGCACCGAAACGGTCAATCTGGCAGATGCGCAGATCATTGTGTCCGGTGGCAGGGGGTTGGGGGCAGCAGATAATTTTAGGCTTATTGAAGACTTAGCCGATGTCTTGGGAGCAGCAGTGGGGGCATCCCGGGCGGCTGTAGACGCAGGCTGGATCTCCTATCCACATCAGGTAGGACAGACGGGCAGGACTGTGCGTCCTCGCGTCTATTTTGCCTGCGGTATCTCCGGAGCCATCCAGCATCAGGCAGGCATGAAGACATCGGAGGTAATCGTGGCTATAAACAAAGACCCGGATGCACCTATATTTGACATCGCAACCTACGGTATCGTCGGTGACTTGTTTGAGATCGTGCCCCTGTTAACCCAGCAATTCAAAAGGAGACTGCGAAAGTAACCAAGATTCTCCCTGGGCATATTGGAGAAAAGGCCGCTTTCCAAAGGAAGCGGCCTTTTGCTACAGAGTGGAGGCGGCGGGAATTGAACCCGCGTCCGGAGATATTTCGACAGGGAAATCTACGTGCGTAGTCTGTCAATTAAATCTCACTGCCTGAGGCTCCGACAGACAGGATCTTCAGGCAGCCAGTCCGGTTCGATCTCACCCGGCCCTCCCGGACCCAAGGACCGGGCCAGCCCGCCAGTCTCGACGCCCTGCCTTAGCCTCTGTGGGCGTAGCTAAGGAGGACGGACCGCCATCAATTAGGCAGCCAGTGCATAAGAATAGTCTGCACTTAAATTTATATCCCAATTGTTTTGCGAGCTATTGGGAGCTCGGCACGCCTTCCCCATCTGCTTTATCCCCGTCGAAACCTTTCGCCCCCCATATTGCACCAGAATAAATGTAAGTCCTTTCCATCAGGCTGTCAAGTCTTTTTTTCGGTTAACCCAGAGCGGGATATTGCTGAGGACTCTCCAATATGAGGGGAGAATAGATTGCACCAACCTTGACTTTTCATTCAAAATCGATTATGTTTATACCAGCAAATACGGCAGGTCTATGAAAGATAAGGCTAATACTTTAAGGAGCATACAAAGGGAATCTTATGTCGGGCAAAGTGAAGATATTGCCAGACGATTTGGTTAACAAGATCGCAGCCGGCGAGGTGGTGGAGCGTCCAGCCTCGGTGGTGAAGGAGCTAGTGGAGAATTCCATTGATGCGGGTGCTACGCGAATTACAATCGAGGTGAAGGCTGCTGGAGCCCGCCTGATTAGGGTGGCAGACAATGGGATGGGGATGTCACGGGAAGATGCCGTCCTGTCACTAAGACGCCACGCTACCAGCAAGCTCCAGAGCGACTCCAGTTTAACAAATGTTCTCACCCTTGGGTTTCGAGGGGAAGCACTGCCCAGCATCGCATCCGTCTCCCAATTGGTCCTGGAGACGTGCCAGGCCGAAGATGTGGTCGGAACCAGAATAGTGGCTGAGGCTGGTGCAATAAGAGATGTGTCCGACGTGGGAAGGGATACGGGCACCACTGTCACGGTGCAAAATCTCTTCTTCAACACCCCTGTCCGAAGGAAATTCCTGAAGGCTGAGGTGACAGAGATGCGACACATCACTGCTGCCATCAGCAACTTAGCTCTGGCTTATCCCGAGATAAGCTTTCGCCTGCTTCACGAAGAGCGGGAACTTTTGTATCTGGAACGACACGATTCATACCGGAAGAGGGCAGAGGGAATCTTTGGAAAGACCCTGCTGGAGAAAACTGTCACCCTTCTTTTCCGATCAGAAGGGGTTGGTATTGAGGGGTTTCTGGGAAAACCCGAGATAGCCAAAACATCCAGAGCTCATCAGCTTCTGTTCGTCAACGGGCGACCGATCATCTCCCGGCTATTAACCCATGCAGTTACCGCGGGCTATGGCAGCCTTCTACCCAAGGATGCCCATCCTTTCTTCCTGATCTTTCTACATCTCGACCCTCATATGGTCGACGTGAATGTTCACCCCACCAAAAAGGAGGTGCGTTTCTCTAAGGAGAGTCTAATACACGATCAACTGTTTCGCGCCGTTAGGCATTCATTGCATACCGAAGAGGTAATCCCGGAGGTGCGATTGGAGGAAACGGAAGGTTTCGAACGACTTAGAGCGTCAGCGCAGCAGACCAGTTTCTCCTTTTCCCGGCCAGTGCTTGCCCAAGCTGAGATAGGCAAGCAATCTGCCGCCGAACAGGGGACAGCAGAACAGCAGCCGCCGGTCTCAATGTGGCAGCTCCATCAGAAATATATCCTGGCCCCGATCAAAAACGGACTGATCGTGGTGGACCAACATGCCGCTGCCGAGCGGGTCATTTACGAAGAAGCCATGCAGAATCTGGAGGGAAAACCAGGCACAGCCCAACAGCTTCTCTTCCCTCTGGTTTTAGAGCTCACTCCAGCTCAGCTTCAGGTTATGGAGGACATAGCGCCTCTGCTGGAGCTGATGGGGTTCGGTATTCGGCAGTTCGGGCCCGGGACAGTGGTAGTAGATGCTATCCCTGCCGGACTGAAACACTGGGGGCATGGGGAGACTTTGGTAGAAATAATAGACGAAGTGCTAAATTCAGGGGGGGTTTCTTCCGGGTTAAAACAGAGATTGGCCGCCTCTTATGCCTGTAAAACGGCTATCAAAACCGGAGACAAGCTTTCACCAGAGGAGATGCAGGCTCTAATTGACCAACTTTTCGCTACCAGAGAGCCCTTCAGATGTCCCCACGGAAGGCCTACGCTGATAAAAATTCCCTTAGAGGAGTTTGACCACCGATTTGGAAGATAACCGTTCTACGCCGCCCCCGGGGCCATTCCCATTTAATGCTTATACTCTACTTTTATGTTGACATCTTTCTATTTATGTTTTATTTTATAAAGTCTCAGAGCCGAAGGAAAAGACTATGTCTCATCTGTTGGGAATCGATGTTGGCACCACGGCTACAAAAACGATTCTTATAGATACAAACGGAAAGGTAATATCAGGTTCGATTGTTGGATATCCCCTTTCTACTCCCCATCCTAACTGGGCTGAGCAGGATCCTGGCCACTGGTGGAAGGCAGCAGTAGAATCTGTCCGGAAGGCGCTGAACCAGTCCGGCATCGGGGCGGAATCAATTCTAGGAATAGGCCTTTCAGGTCAGATGCACAGCTCCGTGTTTCTTGACCGGCACAACAGGGTTCTGCGTCCTTCCATTCTCTGGTGCGACACCCGTACTAAAAAGCAGTGCCAGTGGATAGTGGATAGGGTAGGAGTAGAAGGGCTTCGGGAATATGTTTCCAATTTTGCCTTCGAAGGGTTCACTGCCCCTAAAATCGTCTGGCTGCGGGAGAATGAACCGGCCATCTATGCTCAGGTTAAAACAGTACTTCTTCCCAAGGATTACATTCGATTCAAACTCACTGGGGAGTTAGCTACCGAGGTCTCTGATGCGGCTGGCACACTCCTGTTTGACGTGAAGAATCGGGGCTGGTCAGCACAGATGCTACAGAGGCTCCAGATTCCTTCCTCCTGGCTACCTGAAGTTTATGAATCTACCGACATCTGCGGCCGTATTACCAGGGAGGCTGCTCAGCTTACGGGTCTGAAGGTTGGTACTCCTGTGGTGGGAGGGGGTGCCGACAATACCTGTGGAGCGGTAGGAAGCGGGATTGTTAAACCGGGCCGAGTACTCTCCAGCATCGGTACCTCGGGGGTAGTATTCGCCTATACTGACAGGCTCAAGGTTGACCCCCAGATGAGGGTCCACAGCTTCTGTCACAGTGTGCCTTGTAAATGGTATCTGATGGGAGTGGTGCTCAGTGCGGGTGGCTCCTTCCGGTGGTTTCGCGATACCATAGGTGGATTGGAGGCGAAGACAGAAGAGCTTTCCGGCGTAGACTCCTACGAGATTTTGACCAGAGAAGCAGAAGGGATCGGCCCGGGCAGCGAGGGCCTGATTTTTCTGCCGCACCTGATGGGTGAGAGGACACCCCACCGGGATCCGCACGCAAAAGGGGTGTGGTTTGGCGTTACCGTGAATACTTCTCGGGAAGGCCCGGCTTTCGGAGCAGCCCTTATGGCCGGCGTGGGAACCGGAGTGTGGTCAGATCTGGTTGAGGCCACAGACCAGACCGTAGAGATTACGGCCACTACCCAACCAATTGAAGACAATGTCCGTATTTACAATCAATTGTACCCGATTTACCAGTCGCTCTACCCGCTGTTGAAGGAGAAATTCGCCGAAGTCTCTGCTTTGATGGAGTGATATGACCGAAAACCTGACAATTGCCATAGACGGTCCCGCTGGCTCGGGGAAAAGCACGACGGCCCGACTGGTGGCCCAGAGGTTGGGGTATGCGTACATTGACACCGGAGCGATGTACCGGGCAATGGCCCTCAAAGCCCTTCGAGAGGGTGTTGACCCTAAGGATAGAGATGCTGTAGCTGAACTGGCTGACAGAACCAGGATCGAACTGAAACAGCAAGACGGTGCCATGCACATATACTTAGATGGGGAGGATGTGACCGAGAAGTTGCGCCTGCCGGAGGTGACTAAGGCGGTCACCCCCGTCTGTCAGGTGAACCGCGTTCGCCAGGTGCTTGTTGAACAACAACGGCAGATAGGCCGAAACGGTGCAGTGGTGATGGAAGGGCGTGACATCGGAACGGTAGTCCTTCCCCGAGCAGAACTTAAAATATTCCTCAACGCCTCACTCCAGGAGAGAGCCAAAAGGAGATATCTAGAGCTCAGGGCACAGGGATTGGAGATTCCACTCCGCCAGCTGAAAAAACAGATGGCCCAGAGGGACAAGCAGGATATGAGCCGAGCCCAGGCCCCTCTAAGAAAGGCAGAAGACGCAATCCTGATAGACACCACTAAGCTTACCATAGAGGAACAGGTGGACAAGATAGTGAATCTGGCAAAGAGCTTATCAGCAGAGGACAGAAACGGTCAAGATAGTTAGAACTAGAAAGGGTTTTTACCGATTCGCCTGGATTTTTTGTAAGATCATCTTTAAGCTCCTATTTCGACTTAAGATCGAAGGGGAAAAATACGTTCCACCCTGCGGAGCGGTGATCCTGGCTTCAAACCACATTTCCCTTTTGGATCCTCCGGTAATAGGAACCGCTACTACCCGAGAGCTGAACTACCTGGCAAAAGCAGAACTCTTTGACCAGCCCATCTTGAGGTGGATAATAACCGGGCTTAATGCTCTTCCCATAAAAAGAGAAGGCGTGGATAAAGACGCCTTGAAGAAGATGGTGAAATTGCTCCGAAAAGGAGAGCCGCTTCTGCTTTTCCCCGAAGGCACAAGGAGCAAGGGGGAAAAGCTGGGCAGGGGGAGATCTGGAGTGGGAATGCTTGCCCTCAAAACAGAGACATCAGTAGTGCCCGTCCATATTTCCGGTTCCCGAAGGCTTCTCAGAACTCTGCTGGGTTGGGACAGAATATGGGTCAGATTTGGGAGACCTATACGCCCGGGAGATTTCAGCCTCAGCACTGACCTCCGCCAGGACTACCAGTTAGTGGCTCAGCAGGTGATGTCTGAAATAGAGAGGCTGGGGAAAGAAAAAGCACAGAGGAAAGGGAGCTTCTGGACCTCCCGTAGGCGATGCTGAAGCTTGCGGCTACTTCGGAAATCTGAGTTGATGAAAATCGAGCTTGCCAAAGGGGCAGGGTTTTGCTTTGGGGTGAAAAGGGCAGTCAACATCGCCTTGGAGACTGTCAAACAGGTGAATCCGCCAGTCTACACCATCGGCCCTATCATCCACAATCCCCAGGTGGTCGAGAGATTAAGACAGCGGGGTGTTATACCGATTGCGGAGATCACCGACCTGCCCCCGGGTGTGGTCATCATCCGTTCCCACGGTATTCGACCTGATCTCCTGCGGCAGATAAAAGCTTTGGGGCACAAAGTGGTTGACGCCACCTGTCCATTTGTGCGACGGGCTCAAAACTACGCAGAACAGTTGCACAGAGAAGGGTTCAAAACTGTCATTGTGGGGAAAAAGGACCACCCCGAGGTAGAGGGGCTGCTGGGACATTGCGGGCCAAATGCGGTGGTAGTTTACAACGGTTCTGATTTGAAGGGACTGAGTGGGCACAGAAGAATTGGGGTTATTGCCCAGACTACTACCCCTTTTTCTCAGTTCCAGCAGGTGATTCTGAGGCTGCTGGAGAAAACCGAGGAACTGAGGGTGTACAACACCACCTGCAGTTCCACTGAGAAGAGGAGGAAAGAGACGGCTAATCTGGCGAAACGGGCAGATATTATGATAATAGCGGGAGGGAAAAACAGCGCCAACACTTCCCGTTTAGCTGAACTATGCAGACAGATAGGCACGGAGACCCATCATATTGAAACAGCAGCAGAACTTTCGCCCGAGTGGTTTGAAGGAAAATCCCTGGTGGGAGTCTCTGCCGGGACGTCTACTCCTCAGTGGATAATCGACGAGGTAATTAACAGTCTCAAAACTTTAAACCAAAAACCTAAAACCCGCAGAGGTGGGTCCACTCACCTCTGGCGGCAATAAAGGAGGGAAAAGGTAATGGCTGAACAGCAACAACCACACGCTAACATTAAGGCGAAAGGGGGTGATATTCCTGTCGACTTAGAATCAAAGGAGTATTCGGATGAGGAATTTGCTGAGATGCTCCGCCTCTATGACGAAACTCTAAAGGGGATCGCAGAAGGAGAGATCGTCAAAGGGGAGGTGGTTGCCATAGATAAGGACTCTGTTATCGTTGATATTGGATTCAAGTCAGAGGGAGAAATTCCCCTTTCCGAATTCGGAGAGCCGCCCTTAGTGAAGGTTGGAGACGAGGTCGATGTGTTCCTGGAAAATGTAGAAGACCAAGACGGGCAGCTTGTTATCTCCAAGCAAAAGGCCGATTTCCTGCGAGTCTGGGACCAGATAAAGTCTGTCTATGAAAACAATGAAACAGTAGAAGGCGAACTTATCCGTCGGGTCAAAGGCGGAATCATCGTTGACCTGTTTGGGGTGGAGGCTTTTCTCCCAGGTTCCCAGATTGATGTAAAATTGGTGAAGAATTTCGACCAGTTCATAGGGAAGAAATTCCCTCTGAAAGTCATTAAGGTTAACAAGAGCAGACGCAATATTGTTGTCTCCCGCCGGGCAGTGCTGGAAGAGGAACAGGAAAGAAGGAAAGAGGAGCTTCTTGCTCAGCTTAAGGAGGGGGATGTCCGGGAAGGCCTGGTGAAAAATATAACCGATTTTGGAGTCTTCGTTGACTTGGGCGGTGTAGATGGCCTTTTGCATATCACCGATATGTCCTGGGGAAGAGTTAGTCATCCGTCGGAGTTAGTAGCCATCGGAGACAGGATTAATGTTAAGATCCTCAATTATGATCAGGAGAGAAAGAGGGTCTCTTTGGGGCTGAAGCAGCTTACCCCTCCCCCCTGGGAGAGTGTAGAGGAGAAATATCCCATCGGCCAGAAAGTGAGAGGTAAAATTGTCAGTATCACCAGCTACGGTGCCTTCATCCAGTTGGAGGAAGGAGTGGAAGGCTTAATCCACATCTCGGAGATGTCCTGGACTCAGCACATCCGCCATCCCTCCCAAATGGTGGCTATCGGTGATATCGTTGAGGCAGTGGTCCTGGACATAAACAAAGACGAGAAAAAGATATCCCTCAGCCTAAAACAGGTGGAACCAGATCCGTGGCTCTCCATTGAAGAGCGATACCCGGTAGGAGCAAGAGTTACCGGCAAGGTGCGTAGCCTCACAAATTTTGGTGCTTTCATTGAGATCGAAGATGGAATCGATGGACTGCTTCATATCTCCGATATGTCCTGGACTAAAAAGGTTCGCCATCCCAGCGAGCTTGTTAAGAAAGGAAGCAAGGTTGAAGTGGTGGTCTTGAAGGTCGACAAGGCGAACCGCAGAATTTCCTTGGGTCTTAAGCAACTTACGCCGGATCCTTGGGACGGATTGGCCGTTCGGTTTGCGCCTGGTACAGTGACCGAGGGCAAGGTCACCCAGCTTCTGGACAGCGGAGCGGTCGTCGAGCTCGAAGGAGATGTCGAAGGGTTTGTGCCCGCCTCGCAACTGGGACAGCCAGAGTTGAAAAAACCCAGTGACGGTTTCAATGTCAGAGATATATTGCCGCTGAAGGTGATCGAGTTCGACAAGGAGAGAAAGAAGATCGTCCTCAGCGTCGAGGAATACTTGAAAGAGAGGGAGAAAGAGGAGATCGAAGAATACAAGCGTAAGCATGCCCCAAGACCTGTCACCATCGCTGATATGGTAAGCGAATCCCATGAATTAAAAACAGAGAGAGGAGAGGCTGAAGCAAAAGAAGAGCAAAGAGAAGAGGCTGGGAGTGAACCAGAAGAGACAGTAGAACAACCTGCTGTCGAAGTCAAGCCGAAATCTTCCTCAGAAGGAGAAGCCACTCCTGCTGGAACTGAAGCAGAGAAAACCGAGGAACTACCAGAGAATAAAGAACAAAAAGAATCGCCAAAAAAACGGGGCAGTAGAAGAAAAGGAACGTCGCCAGAAGCAAAGGCAACAGTAGAATCACCTCAGAACGAAGCGCAGTTGAAACCCCCTGTTGAGGAAAACCATCCCTCCTATGAAAACGGAACAGATAAAGACGAAGAGTCTGGGGAGGAAAAACAGCAGAAATCTGCAAAGAAACGGAGCAGAAAGAGAAAGGAGACTGAAGAAGGGTAAGTTGGAGAGCAGACCGAAGGCATCGTTTTTTACCGTCGGTTGTAAACTCAACCAGTATGAAACAGAGGGACTTAAAGAGCACTTCCGGGCAGAGGGATTCGAGATTGTCCCTTTTGGCCGGGAAGCCGATGTAGTGATAGTTAACACCTGTACGGTTACAGCCAGGGCTGACCGTAGGTCTCGGCAGGCCCTCCGAAAGGCGGCCAGAAGCTCCTCAGGAGCCATTGTCGCCGCTGTGGGTTGTTACGCTCAGGTTTCTCCTGAGCGGCTTGCTTCTATTCCAGGAGTCGATCTGGTAGTGGGAACAAGCCAGAGACAACGTCTTATTGAGCTCCTGAGACAGAGGCAACAGAACCCTGGTGGCCAACCTCTTGTTTGCAGGCGAGAGTTCTCCGATTTCGAATGCCTCGATATTACGAGTTTTGACCGCCACACCCGGGCCTTCGTTAAAGTTCAGGAAGGCTGCGATAACCGCTGCGCCTACTGTATCGTCCCTTCTGCCAGAGGACCAAGCCGAAGCAGGTCCTTAGAGGACACCCTTCGGCAGGTGAACCGTCTGCTCAACTGGGGATATCAGGAGATTGTTCTAAGTGGTGTTTGTCTCGGCGCTTACGGGCTTGACCTCTCTTCAGATGGCAAGAGAATAGATCTAGTGGAATTGCTGAAGAGATTAGAGGGACTGAACGCCCCGGCGAGATACCGTCTCAGCTCCATCGAGCCCAGCTACATCTCTCAGGAGTTGGCCCGGCTGCTGGCCAATTCACCAAAATTCTGTCCACATCTACACATCCCCCTTCAAAGTGGAGATACAGAGATATTGAAGAAAATGCGCCGTCCTTATTCGGCAGAGCAGTACCAGGACTTGATCTGGATGCTTAAGTCACGGATGCCGGATATGGCCATAGGCGCAGATGTTATTGTGGGATTCCCTGGAGAGACCGGGAAGCACTTCCAGAATACCTACAGGTTCATTCAAAAGCTTCCTATCGGCTATCTTCACGTCTTTAGGTTCTCTCCACGGAAGGGGACGGCTGCTTATCGGATGGAAGGGCACGTAGACGAGTATACTAAGACACTGAGAAGTCAGCGGTTAAGGGAGCTTGATCAGCAAAAGAGGAGACAGTTCATAAGTTCCTTTCTGGGGCGAAGTCTGCCTGTACTTTTCGAAACCCGTAGAGATAGACAGACAGGACTTCTAACCGGCCTTACCAGTAATTACATCCGTGTGCTAGCAGAGGGCCCCGATGAGTTTATGAACCGGATAGCGAAGGTAAGACTGGAACGGGTTCAAGAGAGAAAAGCAATAGGTAGAATCGAGCCTTAAGGGTTGTAGTTCTGTATTTTTTCTTTTTCACCGCAAAGACCCCGAAGAAGGCGCAAAGCTCGCTAAGTCTTCACTCTTTCGAGCGTAAGTTTCTAATATCAGATAACCCTTTACCGGCGAAACTTTGCGTTCTCTGCGGCCACTCCGCGGACTTTGCGGTTGAATTATGAATTGACCTATGAAATCAAAGCGATTTTACCTCGAGACCTACGGCTGTCAGATGAATCAAGCCGATTCCGAGCTCATCAGTAGTATCCTTCTGGATGCAGGCTATCAGCCGTCGCATATAGAGGAAGCCGATATTATCTTATTGAATACCTGCGCGGTCAGGGAACATGCAGAACAGAGAGTGCTGGGCAGGATTGGCCAGTTGCACAGCCTTAAGTTGAAAAAACCGGGACTAATTTTAGCAGTGGTGGGATGTATGGCCCAGAGATTGGGGCGCGGACTTGTGGAGAAGATTCCCTATGTGAATTTGGTAGCTGGCCCTGACAGCTACCGTCAGCTTCCCCAGATGATTGAGGCTTCTGG
>MVCY01000016.1 GCA_002049985.1 Candidatus Latescibacteria bacterium 4484_181 | reverse complement strand
GGTAGGGTCAAATCGCTGGGGCCATAAGTCCTGCAGGCAGCAGAGGGCGGCTTTGGTTCTGTTGGCCGCTGACGGAAAGCGCAACCTCCCCCCACCTCCAGCATTGCCATAGTCGACGATGAATCCTCGGGGTATGGCATATAAAAAACCAATGAATTAAGGGGATTCACGAACGCAGCCGGGGGGCCTATTCCCGCTCGCAAACCATATGCCCTCCTATGCTAGTATATTCCGTTGGTTTAAGGATACATCTTCCAGATTTTTTGTGAAAGTTTAGCATTTAAGATAACAGCAAAGAAGGCGATGGGTGCTCAACATGGGCAACATTTTTATAAATAGATGATTACCCCTTTGCGACCTTTGCGACTTCTTGGCGAACTTTGCGGTTAAAAAATGGCTTTTGATACGTCGCTTCTTGTCTGTTTCCATAGGGACAAAATATTTATAGCAAATAGGATCAACCATTCATTCGAAGTCCCTTTAGGGACGATACGTTCACTTTTCGAATCTGCGCTCACCAATGACCGAATACCCTAACAACCAATAGCTAGTAAGTAACAACTAATGATCCAGTGACTATAACTGTAAATCAAACTGGAGCGAAAACTCGCACCTTTTGCCCTTTTGGGTCTTCAGCCAGCGGTATTTTGCCGAAAGTTCCCCCTGCCCTATCTTCTGGGCTACAAACAGGTACCACTTCACCCCCTTGCCGTAGACAAATCTGCAGAATGCTGCTCCCGTGTGGTCAGTCTCGAACTCGTAGATCCTTGAGTCATAGGAATCTGTTTTGAAAGTGGTTAAACGCCCGCAGATGGTTGAACAGCGGAAGGGGTTGATGCGAAAGTCGAAGAAGGCAGAGATTCCATGCTGGCGGTGGGAGTGTTCAAAGTTCAACAAGACCGCCTCTGTTCTGGCCCTCAGGCGCCATCTTCTGTCCGGGCTCCAACTGGCATCCAGGCGTATCCGGTTGTTCCGCCGTCCCAGGGCCTCTTTGCCCCGCTGGCTGTACTTGGACCGGAGATCAAAAAGAAGCTCAACGCTGTGGGAAAACTCGTGAGCCACCACCAGTCCCCACTTGTCTCCGCGCGTGGGGACTGGTTCATAATACCTTCGGTAGGGATGGCGGTATTGGTCGACATAGGCCAGCAGGTCCGTGCTTTCAGTGGGGGAGTAGAGCAGAGAGGTAAACAGTCCGGTCTCGTTGTACAGCTTCCCGGAGGCAGAGAATGCAGAGCCGTGAAAGCTGTGGAAGTCACGGCTGTAGCTCCGGACCAGGACCGAGAGCTTCACCCCCTTAATCTCAGAGGTGGTTCCCAAAACAGCCGCCTTGCCTCCACCTTTGCATAAAGCCGCCTCGCCATATATATTCAGGTTCGACCAGGTGATATCCCAATCCACTCCACAAACAGAATTCTGAGAGCCAGTAAAAGCGTGTCTTTTTCTTTCTAAGTCATAGTTGTGGAAGGAAGGAACAAAGGAAGAGATGGAAAAGCTGGTTCCAAGCTTCAGGTTTTTTCGGGCATCGTAGCAGATCCTGCCGCCCACCAGCCTTTCTGAAACCAGGTCCTTTTTGGCCTTCTCTGAAGAAGTTCTGTGATATCCGCTGGCAAGCAGGGTCTTCACCGTCCCATCTTTGTTCACGCTTGCATCAAACCTGGCCTGGGAGAAAAACAGCGCCCATTGTATGGCCTGGAAAGATCTCCTCAGAAAAAGCCCTCGCAGGGCGCCGTTCTCCACACTGGAGCGGTACCCCACAGAACGGCTGTCTTTTCTTTTAAGCGACCTGGGATCGTTTATTGAGAAGCTCCAGCGGCTGAAGACCAATCCCTGGGCAAACCCAGGTCGGAAGTCTCCTAATACCACCCGGTCAATTCCACCTAATCGTTTAAGCTGAACGTAGCCAGCTAAGAAGTCAGCCAGGTCTGTTTCGCCCGGGTCTTTCTCCACCAACAGGCCAAGTTCGTACCTGTCAGCCAACGAGAGGCCCAGTCTCTGATAGAAAGCCAGGGTATTGGGTAGCTGCTCCCCCTGCAACCTTCCTTTCTGTTTGACCCGCAGCCGTTCCTTTAAAGCCAGAGACAGAGACTGACGTACCATAACATAAGGACGCAGGCTTTCAATCAGCTCTCTATCCAGACCCCGTATTCGGGAAAGCTCCTCTATGCTCTTAAACGGACCGTGTCTACGGCGCCAATCAACGATTGCCTGCGCCTTTTTCTCCGAAAGCCAGGGAATGGCCAGAAGATCAGATACCCCTGCTCGGTTCAGGTCAATGGGATTGGCCTCTAAGTCGGCAAGCAGCTCTGAGTAATTGCCCTCAGAGTCTAAGAGGACTTCTGGAGGGAGGAAGACCTTTGCCTGGCTAAGGTTAGAAATGGAAACAGATAGACTTAGAATAAAGAGATAGCGGAAGAGGGCGTATCTTCCCATTATAGAACGAATGGAACGGGACTCTTTCGGAGGAGGCACGAACAGAGCGGCTGTATGTCCGCCTCTGCTGACGCCGACTTACACATTCCCTCAAACTGCTGTCTTCCTGAAGTGCTTATCGGAGCAGACCTATCTTGACGATCCCGTCTTTATGAATGGTAAGCAGAAATACGCTCTGGTTGGTCCGTTGGCGGAAGGATATCTCACCCGATGCGCCTTGGAATTGCCAGGTCCCGTCCAGTGCCTGACGGAGCTGTTCTCGGGTCCTGGCCCCCTTCTGCCAGGCCTGTAAGATCAAATAGGCGGCGTCGTATCCGAAGGCCGCCACCTTAGTGGGATTCCTGCCGTATCTCTGCCTGAACTGGTCGACAAATCTCCGAAGGGCGGGGGAATCGTTCTGTTCAAAGTATTCGCCCACAAAGATCGCCCCTTGCACATACTCACGCCCCAGTTGGAGGAGTTTCGGACTGTTCCATCCGCCTCCCCCTAAAAGCTGGGTTTCAATCCGCCAGAATGCAATCTGAGGAGCAATTAGGGCGATCTCCTGGGGAGTTCCTACTACCAGAAATCCCTCGATAGTCGTCACTGGAGCCAGTGTCTCGGTTGTATCCTGCATGGCCAGTATCGATTCTAACGAGTCAGGCGGAAGCAATTCCAGGCCGGCTTCTCTCACCTTTTGCAGTTGTGTTCCAAAATCGGTTGTCCCGGTGGTGTACCAATCCTGAGCTACCACCTTGCCCCCAAGCTTTTCTATCCGTTGGACAAAGCCCTCTGCCATCTGCTGACCGCGGGCATTTAGTGGAGCCAGTACTGCCAGGGCCTTGAAGCCCAGGTCCCTCGCCGCATATTCGGCCATTCGCTCCGCCTGGATTCTGGGAGTAGTATTCAACTGGAAGATATACTCTCCGATGGTGGTCAGTCTGTCCTGGTTTGCGGTGGGAGCAAGCAAAGGGACTTTTGCGCAGTTGGCCACTGCCGCAGCCGCTACTGTCGGCAGGCTGAAGACAGGCCCTACCAATGCCAGCAGATTCTCCTGCTCTGCCAGCTTCTGGGCAGCCTTGACCGCCCCAATGGCACTGCTTTCAGTGTCTTTCACTACCAGAGAAAGCCCAGAGGAGCTTTCTCCATCCCCAAAGGCCAGTTTCACCCCGTCTAAGAGGTCCTTTCCAAAGGTGCTGTCCGGCCCGGAAACAGGACAGAGAAGGCCAACAATTGCAACTCCGGGAGAAACAGGACCTACTTCGGGTTCCCGAGCCCCAATAAGACCCTTCCTCCGAAGTTCTTCGACCTGCGATGGTGAGAGTTTGGTTTCGACAATCCGGTCGATTATCTCCTGGGCTCTTCGCCTCAGTTTGCTGTCACCTCTGCCTCCAACGACTTTGGCATATTCCTCCACTGCATCGATATACTTCCACTGCCGGAATCGGCATCCGGCAATAAGGTAGACAGCATAAGGAGAGTATCGACTTTTTGGATAAGCTTCCAGCAACCTCTGGGCTGCCTGGATCGCCTGCTCGTATTCGCCCAGTTTGTAGAGGGCCTTGGCCACCATTAGCTGCGCTGCTGATGACCTCTGGTTTGGAGGTAATTCCTGGAGAATCTTTTGGAAATTGCCCAGTGCGGCCAGAAACTCGCCTGTTTTATAGCTTCTTACCCCCTGGGCAAAAAGAGTATCTGCCCGCGGGCTGAAGCCCCTGCCGCTGCAAGGAGCACCCCAAACAGATAAACCAATCGCCAGTATGATAATAAGAAGCCTGTTTCCTCCTCTCATTTTCCCTCCGACATGTTTTCTCTCACAAATCTCTAATCTACCACATCGGCTTTAGCATCCCCAGTCCCGGATTTCGCAAGAAGCCTGAGTGAGTTAGTCCTAAATGCTGGCTCTCCCTTGCCCTCCAT
This sequence comes from Candidatus Latescibacteria bacterium 4484_181, assembly GCA_002049985.1. Classification (GTDB taxonomy): domain Bacteria; phylum Latescibacterota; class MVCY01; order MVCY01; family MVCY01; genus MVCY01. The sequence goes on along the minus strand of MVCY01000016.1, from coordinate 7,950 downwards.
TCTCTGAAGCCCAAACAGGGCTCCTCCGATGAGGCTGACGGCAACACCTATGGCGTAAATCATTAATGATAACGAGAGGGCTTCGGAACTACCTCTGCCAACCCTGGAGAGCAAAAATACATATCCAGCCTCTCGCACTCCTACTCCATTTACAGACAGGGGAAACATACTTACAAGTCCAATCACCGGTACAAACAGGATGAAATCAAAGACAGATAGACCCAAACCAAGTGCCTGGCTCACAGAATAGCTGAAGACTACAATGAACAGTTGATAAGAGATGGAGATGGCAAAGACTGTTAATAGCGTCCCTGGGTAGCGCCGGTAGAGGTTCACCGATTCAGAAAAGTGGACCAGTTTTTTCCCTATTCCCATCGCCTTGATCTTCTCCAAAATCTGAGTAAGATACGAAAAAAATCGCTGATTAAAAAATAGGAGTAGAAAAAATAGCAGCAGAGAGAAAAACAGAATACTCAATATGAGAACATAGTTACCACCCATCTCTGGGGATATGAATATCAAGGAGAACAGAACCATAACGGTGATAGCGAAAAATCCTATTAACCGTTCGGTGAAGACGGAGGCCAGGCAGAGAGCCATTTTCCCGTTCTGTTTAGCTGCGCCGTAGGCCCGGTAAAGGTCGCCCCCGACACTTGTAGGAAGAAAATTATTGAAGAAAAGGCCAATAAAATAGAGCGACACAAGCTTCTTGAAGGGAAGGTTAATCTTTTGTGTTTGCAGTAAGATATACCATCGGCAAGAGATTATAAAAACTGTAGAGACATAGATTAGAAAAGCAACTGCTAAGAAGAGGAGATTGGAGGAGTTTACTATGGAAAGGATTGCTTTAATATCGGTTCTGGAGATCAGGAAGGCGAGTAAGGAGAGGCTTACCAGTACCTGAAGTGCCTTTAGCGCATTTTTTTTCATCGGCTTTGTGTGTCTTTTGTGACTTATGTAACTAAACCCTCGGATTTCATTAACTTCATGACGCCGTTTAGGACATCCTCTACGTCAATTTGATCGATGCAGGCAAAATCTCCTCGCCGACAGGATAGTGGTTGGGGAGAATAAAAGAAACAGGGACTGCAGGGAAGCTCCTTTCTAACTATAGTATATTTAGTGCAATAGGGACGGACCCAGACCGGGTTGGTTGGCCCGAAGATAGCTACCACCGGAACCTTCAGAGCGGCTGCTACGTGCATAAGCCCTGAATCGTTGCTCACAAATAGATCACATCTTTCAATTAGGGCTGCAGTTTGTCGCAATGTTATGCCTTTTGCCAAATAACCTTTACATTCCATCAGGGCAAGGATTTCCTCAGCTAATTGAATCTCATCCGGACCACCAAAGATAATCGTTTTGGCTTTATACCTCTTAGAGAGGATATCTGCGAGTTGCGCGAATTTCTCTTTCGCCCAGCGCCTTCTCTGTTGGTTTTTGAATCTGGCTGTGCCAGGATGGAATCCTATCAATAGACCGTCTTCAAGTTTTTCTTTGGATAACCACTCTTCAGCAAATCTTCTATCTGCATCAGCGAGCCAGATCTCGCCTCCTCGCCCTTCACGTCCCTTACATCCCAGAACTTGCACCAGAGCGATATTCTCCTCTATATCATGTCTCTCATCCTCTTCGTGGATTGTCCTGTTATTCAAAAAATTGAAGTTCAAGCTGTCTTGGTGGTTATACCTGTGACCTAATCTCTTCTTCGCTCCAATCAGGAAACTGATTAAGTTGTATTCTCTGCGATTGGCTGGATAGGCGTTCAGGGAAACATCAAACTTTCTTTTTCTGAGATAGAATAAGAAGTTTAGGGACCTTATGGGGTTTCTGTTTAGGAAATCCCAGTATAGGACTTCGTCAATATAGGGGTTGGTTTCCAACAGTTCTCTAGCCCCTTTGAACATCACCAGAGCAGCAATGTGTGCCTCAGGAAAGGTCTCACGCAACAGTCTAACTGCTGGGGTAGAAAGAAGTGTGTTCCCAATTCCCGCGAGACTTATAACCAATATCCGCATATTGCTATATTACTTTACCCTCTTCAGGCTTTCCTGAGCGGCGGCGTTCTGCCGCAGGAGTTCAACTTCTTTCTTCAATTGTTCATCCTCAGGGTAGAAGGGTATGAGTTTCTCCAAGACATGAAGGGCACCTCGGTAATCCCCTTCTTTTTTCAACAGCATTGCCAACCCGTAATATCCATCCGGAGCAGAAGGAGCTACAGAGATCAGCCGTCGATAAGCCTCCACGGCCTTGTCCCTCTCTCCCAATTTTTCCGCAAGGGCCGCTAAATAGCCAACTGCCCGGGGATTATCCCGAGCAGAAAGCAGACCCTGGTCAAGATAAGATTTCGCTTCCTCTTCGTTTCCCATTCTAAAGCAGAGCTCGGCCAAAGTATGATATTCGGCCCAGCCCATAGAGAGTACATCTTGGAATTTTTTCATCGTCCGATAGGCCCCTTCTTTGTCTCCGTTCTCCAGATAGGCCTCGGTGAGCACAAGAAAAGCAAACTTGTAGTTTCCCAGGAGTTTTCTTGTATTCCAATCTTTGAAGACCTTTGGATCCTTAACTCCCCGGTATTGATATACCTCCAGAAGGTTATGCGAGGCCTTTTCTGTATGAAATTGCACCTCGCGGTTACCTGCTACCCTCACTGTTGGATATCTATCTTTGTTTCTGAGCAGTCTAAAGACCATCCCCTCCATGGCCAGATACTCGTCCAGCCCTATTTTGTTCATCTCAGATACGGTTACAGCAAAATAGATGGGCAGTCTCCACCTGTTAGCTCGTATGATTCTGACAATCATTATGTCTTGCACTCGCAATAGATTAAAGCCTTTAGGAGCAGAAAGCTCCCAAGAGAGTCCGGCCACCTTCACCTCTTTCGGTTTGGGCCAGTAGTATACGGACACTCTTTCAATATCCCGGTCGCTTAGACCTATCGGTACGCCGTTGTGCTTAAGTTGTTTGATATACCAGTGTGTATTGAGAAGACTGAGATTAACTACTTTCACATCCTTTCGGACTCCATAGACTTCCTGTAGACACCATAGGGGAAAGGTGTCATTGTCCCCGTTGGTGAAAAGGATAGCGTTGGGTTCGCAGGATTGAAGAAGATTGTACGCATAGTCATAGGCGATGTAATTACCAGTGCGGTCGTGAGAATGATAGTTTCGGATGAGGAAATTGACTGGAATCGTCAGAAAAAGAATCCCCAGGGCGGAGGCGGCCACTGGCAGGCGCAGCCTCTTGCCCAGGTAGTATAGCAGAGCAGAGGCGGCTATTCCCATCCAGATGGCGAATATACCTGAAGCACCAACAAAGAAGTAGTCCCTCTCCCGGGCCTGAGGGTCGGCCATATTGAGGTAGCCAACCAGGCCAAATCCCGCCAACAGAAACAGGATGAGGAACGGCCAGAATCGTTTAGAATCGAACTTGCCGTGCAGATACATCCCTACAAATCCAAGAGCCAGAGGAATGAAAGGAACCGCCACCTGAACAGGGGTGTGGTCTTCGGTCACCCGGTGGAAAATCAGCTCAACCTTTGGAAAAGGCAAGGGGAACTGCTGCAAGAAATATTTTATGAACATAGCTATCTGGTAGCCAAACAGCGGCGCCTTCCGGTTGAACATAGCGAAGATCATATTCTCTGCCCCGTACTGCTTCCGCTGCAGAAATGCTATGAAGTTGCGCAGGTTCTCCGGATTGTTCTCGTCGATGGCCGGGTTCATCCCCGACCTTATCAGCAGCGAAAGATAAGTCGAATAACCCAGCACAAAAAGAGATGCCCCGAGGAGCCAAAACTTCGGGTTCTTCAGGGGCCTGGGGTCAACAAGTAGAATCAGCAAAAAGATGGCTGGGGCGGTAAGCCAGCAGAGGATATGTATGCCTCCCCCAATGCCAAAGATATAGGCTACAACCAGCAGGTATTTCAAACTGTCCGGCTCCTGATGTCTTTCCAGCCAGAGCAGAGAGAGCCAGAGCGCAAGCATAAGAAGAAACATCGCCGGGGCATACACCTCTGCCTCCACAGCGTTAAACCAGAAGGTGTCAGAGAACGCAAGAGAGAGGGCAGCTATCACTCCTCCACCGTAAGTGGCGAGTTCTTCGGGAAAAGAGGCTGGTTCTCCTCGCCACAGTTTTATCAATCTGACGGTGATCAGATAGAGGAGAAGAATGGCTAATGCGCTGGTGAGCACGGATATCAAGTTAACCCGAGCTGCCACCTCAACAGGAAGGGGCAACAGGGTGAACAGCCTTCCTATCAGTGTGTATAGGGGGGCACCCGGGGGATGCGGAACCCCAAGGATGTAGGAGGTGGCGATAAACTCTCCACAGTTTGCTACATCTTGAATGCTCTCGGACAATGCAGGTCCTGGCAGCAGTGCTGGCTCGTCCCCCACATCTATCTCTACGGAGAGTTCTCCAGAGCCGGATTTTGTCGGCGTCTGGAGACGCCTCCTACACCTGTTCTCAATGTGGAATGGACGACGTTCTCTAAGGAATCGGCCTTTTTCGACTGGACCTTTTTACGAATCAATTATAAAAAAAGTCCTCTGTGCCCGTAGAATCAATCCAAGCGGACGCTCACCCAATATGTCCCATTTTCTCTTTATCAAAGAGTATCGCTGCCACTTTCGATTCCAATTCCATCCGGGCCGAGGCAAACAGAGTCTCCAGAGAACAATTGATCTCCTTTCTTCCCTTGCGGAGCACAAATCCGCCAGACATATCTCTTTTTTCGGAAGAGAGCGTCAATTCTCCCTTCTTTCCGTTAGTTCGGAGTTTCTGGTTAACTTTTTCCAGCAGCTCTGCTGTGATTTTATCCTTATCCGATTCGGCGACAATCACCTCTTCGTCGCCGCTTTCAGAGGCGGTGAGCAGAAGACCGCCCATAAGCTCCCTGTATTGTTCGGGCTGCATAGTGAGGACTTTGTTCCTCGCCTTCCGGAAAGTCTCATCGAGAAGCACCTGTTTTTCCCGCAGTAGCTCTTTCTTCAACTCCATTTCCGCTGCAGAGAGGAGTCTCTCTTTTTCCTCCTCTGCCTGCAAAGCGGACTGTTTTTTTGTTTGCGCCTCGATAAGCCCTATCTCCTCTTCTGTCTCCTTCTTTATCTTTGCTGTCTCTGTCTCAGCCCGTTTTATGATCTTGTCGGCCTCGGCCCGAGCATCGTCAATTATCTTGTCAGTGATGACTTTTACCGGCATTGCCTCTCCTCTTTCCATATCATTACCAACTTCTGTAGATCAGGAGGATCGACGCCAGCAGTCCCAACACGGCGTAGAACTCTACAAACACCGCCAGCACTAAAGCCTTTCCAGCCTGATCGGGCTGCTTGGCGGTCATCTCCACGCCGGCGGCACAGGCCCTGCCCTGATGTATCGCCGACAGAAGTCCAGCAAATGCCACCGGAAGGCAACTGGCGAACATCTGCCATCCCTGCCCTACGGTTATAACCTTATAAAAGGGAACACCCGTTGGGGTACCGATCAGCCCAAGTTTCATTATCACCAGAAACCCAATCAAAAAACCATAGATCCCCTGGGTTCCTGGGAGGGCAGTGAGCAGAAGTGCCTTACCAAATAGGTCTGGCTGCTCGCTTAACACCCCATTGGCTACCTGGGCAGTGAGCCCTACTCCAATAGCCGAACCTATCGCGCGACCAACAGAAACTGGTACTGTTTTCTGAAAGGTTTGAACTCTTTGCCTCCTGCTTCTAAGAATTTGCTGAAGAATTCAACAAACTGAAGCCTCATAGTATGGATAAAACCGCTGAGCAGATTTATGGCTATGTTAAACAGATGCCCTCCTATCAGAATCAGCAACATCGCCAGCATTCCCACCACTGGGATATGAGAGACCATCGAGGCTATAGTGTTGACCACCAAGGCGATGACGCTGGTGGCCATGCCCAGGGCGAGAAGCCTGGAGTAAGAGAGAACATCCCCTAAGTAGCTGGTGATCCCATAGAGGGAGAACAATCCGGCCCCCAACCTGGCGATGATGTTTTTGTTGGCCCTGCCGGCAAACAACACCACGGTTGCCATACCCGGCAATATCATCCACTTGCCCAAAACACCTGCCCCTGGGCCGACAACCCCCGCCTTGCTCAAGGCAAAGATGACCGCCCCGTTTAAAATAGCCAGCCAGGAGACCTGATCCAGGATGCCATCCAAGAACATACCGTCTCGGAGGTTACGGTAAAACCGGATCAACAGCCCCACACAGATTTGAATGAATCCGAAGACTAAACAGACCTCCAGAAATATCAATGGATTCTTCAGAGGGTCAAAGAGCATAAACCTGTTCCGCAGTATCTTAATGCTCTGGAATGAAGGAGGAAGGGAGTCAAAGTTGATGCCAAAATATCCCCCGGTCAAGATGCCTATCACTATTGTGCCCAAGCCACCCCAGAAACAGACCTGAAGCAATCTTCTGGTGCCCTGGCCGAACCTGAAGAGTCGAAGGGCAAGAAAACTGAGCAGGGCTACCACCACTCCGTAGCCAGCATCGGTTAAACACGCCCCCAGGGAGATGACAAAGAAGGGCGCTAAGGGGAGACTGGGGTCTACGTCGAAATACCGGGGGGTCCCATAGAGGTCAGTGATCATCTGGAAAGGCTCTACCAGCCTGGTGTTCTCCAACAGAACCGGAGGCTCTTCCCCTGGTAAAGGTTCGGCGGGCAGAACTCGCACTGCCTCAAATTCAGTCTCTATGCTCTTTTTGAAACTGGGGAGATCTCTTTTTCTGATCCACCCCTCTGCCACAAATGTCTGCGCAGTACGAGCGAAATTGGCCTGAATCAGCTTCTGCTGGAGCAGATTAGAATAGTGATCTATTAACACAAGCAACTGAGGCCGAAAGGCCACCAACTCCTTGCTCTCTTCGATGGCTTTCTGTTGAGCCAGAAGGTTGTTACTAAGCTCCAGCTCCAATTCCTTCAGTATCTGCCGGGGAGTGCCTTTGAGCTCAACCGGAGAGGACTCGGAGAAATCGAGCTGGGCGAGAGACTCCTTCACTTGAGGGGAGAACTCTTTAGAACAGAAAAGCAAGATATAGTCTCTCCTCTCGTCCTGGTTGACTCTGACGAGCTCAAACTGGTCTGTCAGCTCAGACAGTTCGCTTTCCAACCGGCTGTAGTTTCCGATTGGAAGGCTACCCCAAAAAAGGTCAGCACTGCGAGTTGACCTTAACTGTTCTAAGGGGATATCTAAAGGCGTCCACGGAAGTAGTTCTTTCTGTAAGGACGAAAGTCGGTTGTGTTCGGCGGCGAGGTGAGCCCTGGTAGCACTGAGGTTCTCGCACTTCCTCACCACCTGACGGTAATCAAACTCACGAGTTATCCGTCCGTATTCCTCTGGACTCAACAATATCTTTGTGCCTGACAACTTAGAAAGCATTCCCCTGGGTTGTTCAAACTCGGCCAAATAGTTGCTGGCAAACTGAACAGAGGAAAGTATGTCCTCTAATTGACGGGCAGGCGCCTCCTGATCGCTGAGGGGGCTGACAAGATCAGCCTCAGCATAGTTTTCATGAAAATTTACCGCATGAAAGGCTCCTGTATCCTGAAGTCTTTCGATCAAGCGATCTTTTTCTGAAAGGTGAGCGTATATTTGCACCTTCAGCATTGGGGACACAGCCATCAGTTCCTCCCGCTTTAGACAACCGCATATCGAAAAGCCACAATGCAGATAACAAAGTCCAAAATTGAAAGGGCAGTTCAAGTGAACATTAGTATCTAAAAAAAGTCCTGGAAGGGGTCTGCTAATACATCCTCATCAAGCATCTTGACGCTTGAAGATAAACCAAACCCGCATTTTCCTATATAACTCAACATCTGATTGTTAGGGCTTTGACTTCACAGTCAGCTAACTTGAGGGAAAGGATTGTTGAATAATAAACAGAACTGCTTTTTCGACATTGGCTTCTGCCTCACTGCGTAGTTTGGCTTT
>MVCY01000089.1 GCA_002049985.1 Candidatus Latescibacteria bacterium 4484_181 | reverse complement strand
CTCAAGAATTCTTTTATCATCGCCAAGCCAAGGCTGAAGGGTTCTCCGTCCATCCACATATGGCCGGGATCAATATAGGCTCGGATGAAGCGAGAGTCGAATCCCCTGATCAGGTGGGCAAGGGCTGCACAGCTGCCCCCCATATTCAGGCCGGAATGGGTATGGTAGCACAGTTTCACATTATAACGCTCCCCCAGCTTCTGCCAACCCTCCAGGGATCTACGGATATGATCCACATAGGTCCAGTAATCGTCTTTGCCGGGAACAAACTGATAGTAGCCCAGCTTGAGCAGCCGTACATCTGCCTGGTCCATCGCTGAAAGTATCGGCTCAGCCGATGGCTGATCTGGCCAGAGAAGGTCATAATTGCCGGTCAGCTTCTTTGCCTTCCTATTCCCTCTGAGCTTCCTCGACTACGAATTCATCCTGACTGTCAACCCGAGGTATACACACGATCAGAGCCTTGAAATCGCCATACCCACGATGGGGAACTTCCTTGGGGATATAGATCAGACTGCCCGTACAGATCCCAAAGGTTCGATCGCCCAGTACTATCTTGCCTGAGCCCTCGACAATGTAGTATATCTCTGCACTCCTTTTGTGGTTATGCAATTTGGAATGAACGATGTGCGTGAGGTGAACATTTGCCTCCAGCCCCTCGGTTCGCACTTCTGGTCCGGATCGGACATTCTCAAAGGTAAACTGCTTCTATATGTACGCGACCGTCTCATGAGATGTAGGCTTAGCGCCAAAATTCATCGGCAATATAGTTGATGTCAAGGCTAATCCCGGCCCCTCGCCGTAGTAGGTCTCGAGAAACCCGGTGACCACTGCGCAACTGCCTATTCCAAAGTTTCCAGCAGGGTTTCGCACGCATCAGTTGCCCAGAACCCGTTCTGCTCCCGACAAAGATCTATCCTGATAGTCTCCAGGATATTTCCCTTCAAGTCTGAATTGAGGATACGCTGCTGAATATTCCCCTGCCCCTAAGTGGCTCAGGGCAAGACCATACGAGCACAGCCAGGCGTGCAATCCGGCTTCTTCAGGACAAATACCTTTGGCAACTTTCTTCCATTTTCACCGCTTCCGTATCGATTTCAATTGCCATTAGGAGACTCTAATCTCTTAAGGCTGGCGAACTTACATTTTATCGAACAGCCGGGATAAGGCACAGATAAAAACAGAGCTCCATTAGCTAAAGGCCCAAAATGTGCTTGATTTTTTCCTCATCGTAGTTTAATATTAAGCCCTTCAGGTCGAGTGGGCATTGACAGATTTGGTCTACAACCTCGACAGCCAAGAACAATGCGACAGGAAGAGCAGCTACAGGCTTTGAGGTCAGTGCGAGTCACATAAACCAGGAGGGGATCATGCCAATCTATGAGTACAAGTGCGAGAGATGTGGGCACAGGTTTGAACGATTTCAGAGTCTTGAGGATAAAGAGGTGAAGACCTGTGAAAAGTGCGGTGGCCCTGTTCGCCGAGTGATATCTCGCAGTGCATTTGTTTTGAAGGGTTCAGGCTGGTATGCTACTGATTACCCCAGTAAATCCCGGAAGGAGGGTATGGAAGCAGAGAAGAAAGCAGAGGGAGAACAGACCAAAACTGAGAAGGAAAAGCCCAAAGAGTCCTAAGTTTTTCAACCAGGACAGATGGACTCATTTTGCCGGGGCAAGGACTCGGTGTCGCCAGTCGATCGTTGTCAGTTGCCCGTTGAAAAACATCAAGAGATCGATCGGTTCAATTAGATAACTGCAAGGGTGCCGAATCCTCACGTTCCCTTCAAGTGCCTGAAAGCCTAAGTATGAGGGGGGTATTTAGGCAGAGAAGGGACACTACCAGGTGATCTCAGGCTCTTAATTTGCCCATGGCGATGGCCATTATCTCCTGGTGGATTTCCTCGATACCTCTGGAGCCGTCGATGATACAGAAACGCTGGGGTTCGCCTTTGGCAATCTTCAGGTAACCCTTTCTCACTCTGCTGTGGAAATCGGAGTCCTCGCCCTCTAACCGGTCTTTGCTAAATTTTCTCTGCATGGCCAACTGGGGTGGAATGTCTATTAAGAAAGTGAGCTGTGGAATCAGCCCCCCGGTGGCTATGTGGTTAAGCCGATGTATGAGTTTTCGGTCCAGGCCCCGGCCATAGCCCTGATAGGCCAAGGTGGAATCTGTGTAACGGTCGCAGACCACAATCTTTCCTTGTTGTATGGCCGGGCGAATTCGTTCCTCGGTATGCTGGGCCCGGCTGGCCATATAGAGAAAAAGCTCGGCCACCCACACCATCTGACTGTTTTCCTTACTCAAAAGCAGCTCACGGATCTTGTCACCGATCTCTGTTCCGCCCGGTTCATGAGTGAAAACAACCGGCCAGCCCGCTTCTTTTAACCCTTCAGCTAAAAGGTCCGCCTGAGTCGTCTTTCCACAAGAATCGATGCCCTCGAAAGTTATGAACATCTATTTCTCCGGAAAGAATAAAGAATAGGGAAATAGAAAACAGCGGTGCCTAAGGTCATTCAGGTTATTCCCTCTGCGAGACAGCTTCTGCAGATTGGTTCAGGAAAACTGCTCCGATAACTTTACCATTTCCGCTCACCACCGTTTTCTATTTCCCTGTCTGTTTGGTTCACGTGCTGAAGGGGTTTTCCCCTCTGTCTGAGGCTAAAGGCTGTTGCATCGATAACCACGCCGGCAGAGTTAGGAGAATCCCAGACCTCAAGCTTCAGCTCTAAGTTCAGGGGAACGTCGCCGAAGGTTCTCCCCTCCATTCTGAGGTGGCACCATTTTCTGTCCTTCAGCCAGGGGATGTAGTCACTGGGTCCGATGTGGATGTTGTCTGCTCCGATATCGTAATCGAGCTGGGAAGTGACTGCTTGAGTTTTGCTAATCCTCTTCGACTCCAACCGCGAACGCTCCAGCATATTGAGGAAGTCGGTATTACCGCCCACATTAAGCTGGCTGGTGCGTTCAAGTCGTACCCCCCTCTGTCTGAACAGCCAGGTGAGGATTCGATGTACGATGGTGGCTCCCACCTGAGACTTTATGTCATCGCCTATTATGGGCAAGCCCTGCTCCTCAAAACGGCGTCGCCAGTAGGCTTGGTTGGCTATGAACACGGGGATACAGTTGATAAAACCGCAGCCGGCCTCAAGCACCTGTTCAACATACCACTTTGTGGCCTCTTCACTTCCCACTGGTAGGTAGTTGATCACCACATCGGTCTTTGTCTCTTTCAAAATGCCCACTATATCATCTGTTGAGCCTGGGGCTTTTTTGATTATCTCAGATAGGTATTTCCCCAGACCATCGTGGGTCATCCCTCTGTGGACTTTAACTCCCAAGTTGGGCACGTCAGTAAATTTGTAAGTGTTGTTCGGATAAGTGAAGATTGCCTCGCTTAAATCCTTGCCTACCTTGCTTTTGTCGATGTCAAAGGCGGCCACAAACTGGATGTCGCGCACATGGTATCCGCCCAAATTGACGTGCATTAATCCCGGAACAAAATCGGTCTCTTTGGCGTTTTTGTAGACTTTTTTGGCTTTTGCTTGCTATGACAAGTCGGCTCCGCGAGGTCGCATCCCTTCCTATCCTGGGACTGTAGTGTCTTCCTTTTCCAAGCTGAGGGGTTTTGTCATGGTCCAGACATGGTATATTCTCTCGACGACCGTATAGTTTGCAAGGACAGCTACCAACCAGATTGCCACTATCAGGCCCGTTTTTCCAAAAAGGGCTCCTAAGGCTACTGCCAGAGTGCGTTGGGTTCTTTGCATCAGACCGCCCTGACACTCAATTCCCAGTCCCTCGGCCCGGGCGCGCACATAGCTCACCATCAGAGAGCCTGCTAAGGCGAACAGCAAGGCCATTTTGGTCCATATGTCGCCTGTACGCACCAGATATAAGGCGATGCCAAAGAAGATGAACGCCTCCGAGTAACGGTCTAAAGTTGAGTCCAATAGGGCGCCGAACCTCGTCCCTTTGTTAGCAGCCCGGGCAACCTGCCCGTCGAAGACGTCGCAAAGCCCTGCCACCAGGACGAGAATGCCAGCCCAGGGGAACCAGCCTACGGCAAAAGCAGCAGCGGCTCCGATGCTCAACAGTAACCCCAGCGTAGTGAAGAAATCGGGCCGTAGCCCAAGAGTCGCAAATAGCTCCACCAGAGGCCTCACAAGGCGGCCAAAACCATCTTTCAACTTGCCGCTGAACATCACTTCCCGGCTGAATAGCTTTGAGAAAAATGTTCTTAATTTCATAGAGCAGAAACCTCCTTAATTAGTCTACAGAATCTACCGGTTTGGCGGTCGGTAGGCAACCCTGAGACCACTAAGGCAGCCATTAGTGCCGAGGCCCCAGGGATGGGAACCACCGGGATTTGGCTCTTTAAGGCATGGTTCACCAGAAAATAGGCGGGATCAGAGATACCTGGAGTCCCAGCATCTGAGACTACAGCAACCGAGTGACCAGAGAGCATCTGGCGGACCAGAATGGGAGTTTTCCTCTCCTTATTGTGATCATGGTAACTGGTGAGAATAGGGCCTTTTATCTGATAGTGAGCCAACAGTTGCCTGGCGCGACGAGTGTCCTCAGCAGCTATAATCTCCACCTCTTTAAGCACCCTTAGAGCACGAAGGGTTATGTCCTCCAAGTTGCCAATGGGGGTGCTCACAACGTAAAGTCGCCCGCCTTCCTGTTTCACGCTCCTTGCCCCTTGGTCTTAAACCCTCAAATCCAAATATAACATAGAACGCTCTTGTTAGCAAGAGAAAAATATTTTCCGGTGGCATTCGACATAGTTATCAACAGAAATTAACAGGGGAACGGCAGAGAAAGATACTCGATTTAAACCTGACAACCGCTCACACTGTTGTTTTCCCAAAGGAGAGGAAAGTGTGGATAACATCTTTAGAGTGTGGATAACTCGTATAGAACCGGAGGCTAACCACCTATTATTCCTTTTAATGTAAATTCCAAGTAACTGAACCCTTTTTTGTGGAAAACCTGCTTAGATGAGAGCTCTCTAAGTGGATACCTTTCCAGGAACTGCAAAATCTCGGGTTCCAAGCCTGTTGCCGTAACTCAATGAGTCTGATAGGATTATGCTATAGCAGCAAAAACGGCTTGATATTTCAGCTTTTTTGTTCTATATTTAATTTAAAAAGTCGAGGGGGGAAGCTATATCTTAAAGGTCCTGAAGGTTGCACGTCGAGTGTATCCTCTTTTGACAAACCCGTTGAGCATGTCTGTTAAGCATGTTGGAGAGTGACTGACAGAAGGGGTAGCCTATTTCAATTGCAATAGTCCTGAATTTTGACCTGGAATCTATGACTCCTGGCCATTTGTCAAGGTCTAGTGATACCATAAAAGAAGTGAGATGGTGACTGATATCTCCGTGATCGCGGCTTTTGGGGCAGGGGTTCTCTCTTTTCTCTCCCCGTGTGTTCTCCCTTTGGTTCCGGCCTATCTCTGTTTTATCTCTGGCCTCTCCTTGGGCCAGATGAGAACCGTTTCGACAGATGTCCGGGTGCTCCTTAAAGTTGGGACCAACTGCCTGATGTTTGTCCTGGGGTTCTCCATTGTCTTTGTCGCCCTGGGTGCGACAGCTACAGTGGTGGGGCAGTTTCTCCTTTCTCATCTCGCCCTGCTCAGTAAGATAGCAGGCCTCATCATAATAATTTTAGGGCTCCATACCGTAGGATGGCTGCGGATAGGGTTCCTAAATTATGAGAAGAGATTTCAAAGCAGGGGTGTTCCGGCCGGTAACATAGGTGCCTTTGTTGTTGGACTGGCCTTTGCTTTCGGATGGACACCCTGTGTGGGACCAATTCTGGCAACGATATTGGCCTACGCTGGGACACAACAGACGGTCGGCAAGGGAGTGTTGCTGCTATCTTCCTATTCCTTAGGGCTGGGTATCCCTTTTGTAGCATCGGGGCTCGGGATAAATGCCTTCCTGAGGCTGTTCAAGCGGATGAAGGCCCACCTGCGCATAGTGGAGACTATCTCCGGATTAGTGCTGATAGTCGTTGGTCTATTGATGTTCTTAGGGGTTTTCTCCTCGATTATGGGCATTCTTAGGTGAATAACTCCGAGTGTTTGAGGTTCTCATGTTTTGGAAAAGGCAAGGCAGCTTAAATAGAGAGACAGGAGAGTAGAATAGGCAAACAGGACAGAGAGGATGCTAAAATATAAGGCAGTGCGTGGAACCCAGGATGTCCTTCCCGACAAGATGCCCCTGTGGCGTCACCTTGAGGAGACGGTCAGGAGGAGAATGAAGCTCTATAACTACCAGGAGATAGCTACGCCGACATTTGAGCGCACGGAGCTTTTCATCCACTCCACAGGGGAGGGCACTGAGATAGTGGAGAAGCAGATGTATACGTTCTTGGATAAAGGTGAGCGCAGTCTGACCCTTAGGCCAGAGGGTACCCCGCCGGTGGTTCGCACCTACATCCAGCATAACATGGGAATGAAGAAGTCACCTCAGAAGCTCTTTTACATCGGTCCAATGTACCGACAGGAGAGTCCCCAGGCAGGCAGACTGAGACAATTTCACCAGTTTGGGGCCGAGGCCATAGGTTCTATTGACCCTGCCCTGGATGCCGAGACCATCTCCCTTTTCCTGGATATTTGATTTGTGATGACCTGGGGTTGAAAGGACTCTGCCTGCAGCTGGGCAGCATTGGCTGCCCTCGATGTCGTCCCACTTATCGACAAAAACTACTTGGTTTTTTTGCGGATAAGTATGACCTTCTCTGTGCCGATTGCAAGCAACGATCGACAAAAACTACTTGGTTTTTTTGCCGATAAGTATGACCTTCTCTGTGCCGATTGCAAGCAACGTTACCAGAGGAATCCCTTTAACCGACGAAGCGCCTTCTATGCTGGACTATCTGTGTGATGAATGTGCCCAGCACTTCCGGCAGCTTAGGGTCCATCTGGATGCCTTGGGTATAGGTTATCAGGTTAACCGACGGCTGGTGAGAGGCCTTGATTACTACACCAAGACCGTTTTCGAGGTTGTAAGTGCCCAACTGGGGGCTCAGGATGCCTTGGGTGGAGGAGGGCGTTATGACGGCCTTGTTGAGGAATTGGGAGGAAAACCAACTCCTGCAGTGGGATTTGCGGCCGGCATAGAGCGAATCCTTCTTGCGATGGAGAAGGGAGGTTGTTCCTATCCCGAACCGCTCCAGCCTGAGGTTTATGTCGCCTCCATAGGGGAGAAGGCCAAGCAATTGGCGGTCCGCCTGCTGCGGGAGTTGCGAACCCGCGGCGTAAGTGCCGATACCGATTATCTGGACAGAAGTCTGAAGGCCCAGATGCGAGCCGCAAACAGCCTGAAAGCCAAGTATACTGTGATTATCGGACAGGAGGAGTTGAGTAGGGGAAAGGCCTCGGTGCGCAATATGAGGAGCTCCCACCAGGATGAGGTGGAAATCGA
>MVCY01000088.1 GCA_002049985.1 Candidatus Latescibacteria bacterium 4484_181 | reverse complement strand
ATATGTGGAAAAGATATAAGTGTAGAAAGATTGAAGGCGGTCCCCCACGCTACTATGTGCATTGAGTGTAAGTTCAAAGAGGAGAGGGGACTTCTAAAATAGCGAGTCACTGAACACTGATGTGTATTCTTTTCACGCTGGTGGCAGTGCTTCTTGCTGACCAGATCTCAAAACAGATAATAGCAAAGTTGATGGTGCCAGGAGAATCCATTCCAATGCTGGGCAGCTTCTTCCAGCTCACCTATGTGCGCAACCCCAGGGCCGCTTTCGGAGTCTCCTTAGGAGCAGGCCCCTTTCACATAGTTGTCTCCAGCATAGTTATTGTCCTTCTCACAGTGTTATTATGGAAAATGCGGCAACAGAGGGGAGGAGTGCCTATTGCTCTCTCCTGCATCTTGGCAGGGGCCTGGGGGAATCTCATCGATAGAATTCGCTGGGGGGAAGTGATCGACTTTCTGAACCTGGGTATAGGAAACTATAGATGGCCTGTGTTTAACTTGGCTGATTTGGCAGTGACTGCTGGCGCATTTTTTCTAGTTTTTCTTTCCATAAGAAAGGGGAATCTACTCAAATGGAATGAAAGCAAGCAATGACAAGAAAAAAATTGAGCTTTCTGTGCCTCCTGAATCCAAGGGACAAAGGCTAGATGTTTTTCTGGCCAGTCAAAAGACCGGCTGTTCCCGTTCTCGACTGCAGCAATTAATTCGGCAGGAATATGTTACAGTAAATGGAAAACCCCGAAAGGCCAGCTATGCCCTGAAGGGCATCGAAAATGTGGTGGTAGTGATTCCTGAGCCAGGAGAGCCAGGTGTATATCCAGAGCAGATACCTCTGGATATTTTATTTGAGGACGAACATGTATTAGTGGTGAACAAACCCGCCGGCATGGTGGTCCACCCAGCCTGTGGGAATTACTCTGGCACCCTAGTTAATGCCCTGCTCTTTCACTGCAAGGACCTCTCTGGTGTGGGTGGGGTGTTGCGACCGGGGATAGTCCACCGCTTGGACAAAGATACCTCCGGCCTTTTGATGGTGGCCAAGGACGACCAGACCCATCTGTCCCTGAGCAAGCAGCTTCAGGAGAGAAGAGTCTTCCGCTTGTATCAGGCGTTCGTCTGGGGAGTGGTAGCGGAGTCGACCGGCACCATCCAAGCCCCTGTCGGGCGTTCCCCCTCCGACCGAAAGAAGATGTCCGTCACCTGGCAACACCGCCGGCCCGCCATTACCCATTTCACCGTGGTTGACAGATTCGATTTCATCTCTCAACTCTCCTTGAAACTTGAAACCGGACGGACCCATCAAATCAGGGTACACCTCTCTCACATCGGCCATCCTGTCTTCGGCGACCCGCAATACGGTGGGAGAAACAAAAGGCTCAAGTCCCTTTCTCCTCGGTTCCGTCCCTTAGCCCAGAGTATGCTTGGGGTCATCTCCCGACAGGCCCTACATGCGGCCCGCTTGGGCTTTATCCATCCCCAGACAGGGAAATATCTGGAATTCCAGGGAGCAGAGGATTGCTCCTGTTCGGTTGGCCGCAGGGCTAAGCCGCAATCTCCCCTCTGCGCCGAGGATAAATTTCCACGCCCTCGGGGAAAAGTCAGTTTTTCTGGGGAGCAGAGAGGCGCTAAGTTCACTCCTCACTTGCGGTAAAACAGAGTATAATTTGGCCAACAATAATAATCCCGTTCACGGGCCCAGAGGCTTAGCGCAGACCGTTGTTGAGATTGAAACTGCTGACAGACTGGGAGTCGTTCTTGCGGAGAACTACTTTAGGCTCGCGTGTCACTCTATCTGAGTGAGTTGAACTCATATTCGGAAAACTTATAAAAAACAATAGACACATATCGTCCCTAAAGGGACTTCGAATAGTTCGCCAGTCTTATTTGCAACAAACATTTTGTCCTTATGGGCAGAGGCAAGAGTGGGTCTATCAGAAGCCATTTTAACCCCAAAGTTGGTCGGGAAATCGCAAAGATGGCAAAGGGCTAATTACCTATTCATAAAACCGTCGCCTGCCTTGTGCCCCCGTTCCGTTCCCTCCTGTTATCTTAAGCGATCTACTTTTGATACAGACCCAAGATGTAATTTTCAACTTACGGAGTCAAAGCCTAGCTTATTTAGCCCAGGTGCATATTCCGTTGGAAAAAATGGAGTTGCTGGCAGTACTATGGGCTCAATTCAGATATCTATTTCTGTGGGAGGGCTCTCCAGAGCCCGATTCCATCGGCGTCTGGAGACGCCTCCTACAAGCTGTTTTCAAGGTAGAGTAGGTCACGTTTTCTGTGAAATTGCCATTTTTCAGCAGAATCTATGCAGGAGGCAGAAAGATCTTCAGAGGAGTTTTTTCCCGAATGTGAGTTGGAGAGGTATTTCGATTTTTGTAGAAGCTTATTCATTACCGCAGGTATGTTGAGGCTAAGGTCCAAAATTTTGCCAAAAAGTACTTGCATTTCTTGGGAGAATGTATTAGATTAGAAATATCCTGCACTGGTGATGTAGAAACAGATGAGGAATCCAAACTGTTTTAGAGGGAATCCGGCTCCGGGCAATTCCACACTCTCAACTGTTACGAAGGAAGACAATAGGTAAGTGGGCCCACTAGGACTCGAACCTAGGACCAGTCGATTATGAGTCGACTGCTCTAACCAACTGAGCTATGGGCCCGTCGCTAATTATTATAATAAATTTCCTCAGAAAGGTCAAGTTTTTTGCACCACCAATTTCGCCTTCTCTTTCACCAAATTATTGTACTGCTGGTTTAACTTGTTTAACCAACCATTATCACCTTCTCTTTGGGCCTTGGCTATCTGTGCCCTAAGTCGACTCAATTTCTCGGATACAGCATCTATTCTCACCCGACGAAGGCAGTCAGCCAGGCATTCCTCTATGTGCTTCTCATCTAAACCCTCAGTGCTCAATTTTGCCACAAATGCTGCCAGGGATGGTTCCTGTAAGCGATCTATGACGACAGCGGCTTGGGGTTCACCAGCCGCCTGACATATCTCGAAGATGGTCTCGGCAATCTTTCTGAAGGGCCCAGCAGAGAAATCTTTCGGGGTCAATTCTTCCATCACCTTCTCTACTACAGCCCTTCTGCCCAACATAATCCGCAGCAGCTCCCTTTCGGCCACCGAACCCTGGGGTTCTATCTCTGCCTTTGTTAGAGGTTGTTGGTCCCGATCGACGGCTCTTTGCCGCCTTCTCTGTCTTGCCATCTCCCGGTGGACTGCTGCCTCGTCAGTGGCAAGTCTTTCGGCAATCTCTTTCACCATCAAGTCTCTTTTGATCTCGTCCTTAATCCTCGAGGCTGTCTCCACAAGCCGGGCAATTGCCTCTCTTTTCCCCTCCACACTCGTGAGATCCTGGTTTTTTCCCATGACTTCCAATTTATAGTCGAGGGCCTCCTTGGCCTGGCTCAGGAGCTTCTGGAACGCCTCGGCTCCTCTTTCTCGCCCAAAGCTGTCCGGGTCATAGCCCTCGGGCAGTGAGACAACATCCACCCCCAGGTCTGCCTCTAAAAGGGTATCAATCCCTCTGAAGGTAGCGGCAGAGCCGGCCAAGTCGCCATCGTAAACCAGGGTAACCTTACGGGTGTAGCGCGAGAGAAGTTCTGCCTGCCCCTTGGTTAAAGCCGTTCCCAAGGAGGCTACCACATTGTCAATCCCCGCCTCCACCAGCCGAAGCAGGTCGATGTAGCCCTCCACCACGATGGCTCGCTCCGCCTTTCGGATAGCATCCTTGGCCTGCCTCAACCCATAAAGGACGAAACCTTTCTGGTAGATGGGAGTTTCAGGAGAGTTCAAGTATTTTGGCTGCTGCGAGTCCTCTAAGGCCCGGGCACCAAACGCCACTGTTCTGCCACTGTGGTTCTGAATGGGGAACATAATCCGGTCACGAAATCGATCATAGAATCCACCATTCTCCCTTCTTATTGCCAAACCACTTTTCTCCAAAGTCTCTGCAGAGATAGACCGCTGGGTGGCTGCCTTCAGCAGCCCATCCCAGGAAGAGACACTATACCCTAAGCCGAACCTCTGGATGATCTCCTCAGAGATAGCCCGGCCCTTCAGGTAAGCCCTGGCCCTCTCTGCTCGCTTGTCTTTGAATAGAACATAGTGGAAGTACTTCTGAGCAAATTCATTAGCCTGATAAAGCAGGTCATTTGTCTTGTCCCTAGTACCCTGACCCCTGGGTTCAGGCAGGCTTACACCTGCCATTGCCGCCAGAATCCTCACCGCCTCCAGAAAACTTATCTTCTGCATCTGCATCAGGAACGAAAAAGCATTGCCTCCATTCCCACATCCGAAACAGTGGTATATCTGCTTTTCTGGATTGACACAGAAAGAGGGCGTTTTCTCAGGATGAAAGGGACACAGCCCGAAATAGTTCCTGCCCCGCTTCTTGAGAGCAACATACTCGGAGATAAGCTCTACAATGTCAATCTTCTCTCTTATCTCTTCTATTGTCTCTTCTGGGATTCGGTAAGCCATACCGCCCTCCCGGAAGCTTTCCGTACAGCCTCCATCTGTGTGCTACTCATAATATATCCAGAAATCTCACCTGGTCAAGTCCATTTTAATTGGCTGAGAGTAGTATGAGACCCAAGGGGCAGCATCGTTTCGAGCCGAAAAATAGGTGTTGCTTTCCCGGGGGAGATTTGGTATCTTAAGTGAATTGCAAACTGCCAAATTTTGTGGAGGTTATTTTTTGCCACCTGGAAAAAATCTCATGCTACGACCAAGAAAGCCACTGGGTCAGACGCCACATTCGGCCAAGTTTCAATGGGCTTTCCACCCCTGGCCAGGGAATCTATTCCCTGGCTTGCCACATTTCTAATGTAGACATTGTTCTTTAGGTTGATGAGGGACAGAGAAATTGAGCGTATCCTGGTCATCCGCACCGGCGGCATTGGGGATTTGATTCTCACGTTACCCCTTCTGATGGCCCTGCGGAGGTGCTATCCTCGCGCCTGGCTTGAGGTGATGGGGCAGCGCTGTCGCTTGGAACTTCTGGAGGGCGGATACTATGCTCACCGGGTCTGCTCTATAGAACAGCCTGGAATGGCTTCCTTCTTTGTTCCAGAAGCACCGCTCCCTGAGAAACTGGCGCAGTACTTTGCTAATTTTCATCTGGTTGTCTCCCTTGTAAGCGACCCGGACGGGTTATTCTCTGCTAACCTGCGCCGGGCAGGGGTAAAGAAAGTGATTCCCATTGCGCCGCTGCCTCCCCATTCAAATATCGAGCACTACAGCCACTATCTTCTCTCTCAACTCAGTAGCTGGGGGCTGAAAGCTGAGCCAACCGAGCCAAAGATTTTCCCTACCGGGCCCGTTCAGGAGTACGCTTCTAG
>MVCY01000015.1 GCA_002049985.1 Candidatus Latescibacteria bacterium 4484_181 | reverse complement strand
AAGGCGGCCATCACCGGAGTCTGGTCGTTCAGGGGGTTGGCAGACACAGGACAGTTATCGTAGGTGGAGGGGAGAGGGGACAGAGACTTTTTCAGCAAGTCAATATATTCCCTGCCTTGGGGCATCAGATTGTTGGATTTGCCTGCCAGGCCCACGAAGAGTCAGAACTGGCCTCCCGTGGGCTCCCAGTGCTGGGAGAGGTGAAACAACTGCCCCGGATTCTGAGAGAGCATGAAGTTGATGACGTGCTGATCGCATTGCCTACCGACTCGCATCAGCAGATTTTAGATATACTCTCCCGTTGTAACTCCCTGGGGGTGAGGTTCTACATCCTTCCTGACCTCTACGACATCGTCACTGGACAGGCCAGGACAAACCAAATATATGGGTTTCCTCTGGTAGAGATATCTCCAGGACTGATGCCATCCTGGGAGAGGAAGACTAAACGGCTAATGGACATCATGGCCTCTGCACTGATTCTGTTTGGGCTTGCTCCCCTGTGGCTAATTGTGGCTGTCATAATAAAACTGGATTCTAAGGGACCCGTATTTTTCCACCAGGAGAGGGTGGGCAAGAATGGTAAGACCTTCATTATCCATAAATTTCGTTCGATGGTGGCAGATGCCGAAAGCTCTACTGGACCGGTGTGGGCCAAGCAGAATGATCCCCGCATTACCCGTTTTGGCAGATTTATGCGTAGATTTAGGATCGATGAGGTGCCTCAATTTTGGAATGTGCTAAAAGGGGAGATGAGCCTGGTTGGCCCCCGGCCTGAGCGGCCGTTTTTCGTAGAGATGTTTAAGAAGCGGATACCCCTCTATGCCCGCCGCCTGAGAGTCTGCCCTGGCCTCACTGGATGGGCTCAGACGAAACAGGACAATATCTCCCCGCTGAACGACTTAGAGGAAAAGTTAACATATGAGGCGGAAAAAGTGAGGTACGACCTGGGTTATATCGAAAATATGTCCCTGAGAATGGATCTGAAGATTCTTCTTCGTACCATCTGGGTGGTAATCTTTGGGAAAGGAGCCAGATAGGAGATGAATATCGAATTTATCGACCTGCGTCGGCAATATGAATCAATCAAAGAGGATATAAACAGAGCTGTGGCCGAAGTGATCCGGGGTGGCCACTTCATTATGGGGGAGAATGTCACCAGATTGGAAGAGGAATTTGCCCAATATGTTGGTGCTCGCTATGCCGTGGCGGTGGCCTCTGGCACAGATGCCCTTCAACTGAGCCTTATGGCTGTGGGAGTGGGACCTGGCGACGAGGTGATCACCACCCCCTTCACCTTTGTTGCTACTGCCGAGGTCATCGCTCTTTTAGGGGCAAAGCCAGTTTTTGTGGATATCGATCCCCGTACCTATTGCATAAATCCCGCCCAAATTGAAGGAGCCATCACCCGAAGGACAAAGGCCATTATCCCGGTGCACCTCTACGGGCAGCCTGCTGATATGGAGTCTATCCTCAAGATAGCACAGAAGTATGACCTGAAAGTAATTGAGGATGCAGCCCAGGCCCACGGTGCAAAGTGCTATTTTCCAGAGAGCGGAGAGTGGAAAGCAGTGGGCAGAATCGGTCACCTGGCAGCTTTCAGTTTCTTCCCTTCCAAGAACTTGGGCGCTTATGGCGACGGAGGTATGATAACCACCGACGAGGAAGAGCTGGCCGAGAAACTGAGGATGATACGAGTGCACGGATCAGAGGCCAAGTATCGCCATAAGATTTTAGGTTTGAACAGCAGGTTGGACGAGCTGCAGGCAGCAGTGCTGCGGGTTAAGCTTCCCCACCTGGAGCAGTGGAACCAGAAACGCCGGAAGAACGCCGCCCAATATAACAACTTACTTGATAGTCTTGAAGTTATCACCCCATTTTGTGCTCCCGGCAGAGAGCATGTCTATCATCAGTACTCCATTCGGGTGAAACAGAGAGATTACCTCCGGAAGCAACTACATCAGCAGGGCATTCCCACTGCTGTGCACTACCCCATTCCCCTGCACAGACAGGAGGCTTTCGCTTACCTGGGGTATAAGGAAGGCGATCTGCCAGTGAGTGAGCAGACCGCCCGGCAAATCCTCTCTCTGCCGATGTCCCCCGAACTGGAGGCAGAGGGGATAGAGTATATTGCCAGGAAGATCGCCGAAGCCCTGGAAACGGCGGGTTCCAAACGTGCGGGAGCTTGAGGGCCCATAGGACGTTCAGCAAGCGACAATGATGAGATTCAGATTAGAGAAGATTTCCAAATGGTTGGTGGTTTTGTCTTCAGTAGTAGCGGGTATCTTTGCCATCCAAAGCCTTGATCTCAGTCCCGGAACCCTAATTGGCTTTGTGCACAGGGTATCAGATCTACACAGACAGGTTCGGATAAACGCTCTGTTGAGAGACTCGATTCTGCTTACAGCAGATAGAGTAGTGGAAAGGCCCTCCCTAGGCGCATATGGGACTGATACAGGCTACAAGCGGGTCACTATCTACTTTAGAATAAGCTGCCAGAGAAGCTTGCCTTTTCCGGTCGTCCCTAAATGCTTTACTTTAGTAGACTCCTTGGGACATGGATACCAGCCTCTGGCAGCATCAGCCCTGTTTGTGGAGAAGGGGGAAGAATTCTGGCTCCAGGAGGGAGAGGAGCTTAAAAGTAGCCTCTTTTTCGAGATTCCGAAGGATGCAAGAGCGTATCGACTCAGGTTTAATCAGCCGAGATAGAGTCCTGACCAATGGTGCTGTTTTACTAACACCTAACGCCCACAAGGGGCTACACTACATCCGTCTTTCGTAGTGTAGGGCTTAATGCCCGTTTTTTCCGGAGCTTTGCGGATGAAAACAGAGAAGGTAAATGTCGCAGTGATCGGGGTGGGCAACATGGGACGCCACCATGTGAGGGCTTACTCTGAACTGGCTGAGGTAAATCTGGTGGCTCTCTCAGACCTGAAGAGCCAGTTGGGCAAAGAGATGGTGGAGAGATTCCATATCCGTTTTTACCCAGATTACCGAGAGATGCTGGAGAAGGAGGATATTGATGCCATATCGGTGGTTGTACCGACTGCCGTCCATAAAGAGGTTGCCCTGGACTGTATTCAAAGGGGCAAGGCAGTGCTGATTGAGAAACCACTGGCCGACAGTGCAGAAGCTGGCGATCAGATCATCGAAGAGGCCGAGAAGCATAAGGTCACGGTGCTGGTGGGACACGTAGAGAGGTTTAATCCTGCCGTACTCAAATTGAAAGAGCTAATGGAGGAAGGGAAACTGGAGAGGATTACCTCGGTTATCGCCAGACGTGTGGGGATTTCTCCGCCTCAACTGAAGGAAGCAAATGTTATTGTCGATTTGGCCGTCCACGACATAGATGTCTGTAATTTCCTCCTGGGCAAAATACCCCAGCAAGTCTATGCCAGAGCAGGCAAGGCATTAAACAGCCAGAGGGCGGATTTTGCCAGCATCTTCTTAGACTACAATGGAACCGATGTGCTCATCCAGGCCAACTGGATCACTCCGGTAAAGATCAGGGAGCTTAATGTAACCGGGACAAAGGGTTATGTTGAACTGAATTACATAACTCAAAAGCTCAAACTCTATGAGAGCAACTACCATAGAGGCTTCGACTCGTTCGGGGACTTCATCGTGAGATTTGGTACCCCTAATATCCGAGAGGTGGATGTGAAGACTGCCGAACCTCTCAAGATGGAGTTAAGACATTTTATTGCCTGTGTTGAAAACAGAAAGAAACCTCTGGTCTCAGGCAAAGATGGCCTGAATGCCTTAAAGATTGCCCTCAGTGCTGTTCAGTCCTGGGAGGAAGAGAGGGTTGTTCGGATAGATACTGCTCTGTGACCCGGAATAGCTTCTTACGAAACAGACTTTCCCAAATCAACTGGATGGTATGATGCCATCTGTTGTCAAGTATGGCTGAGGTTATTCGTTGTTCCGAAAGTATTTTTCAATCCAGATTCGAAAAAACTCTCTAAAGATTTTTCTATCTCTCGCCCAGATTCTGCTGAAAAATGGCAATTTCACTGAAAAGCTGCTCCATTCAACTCTGAAAACAGATTGTAGGAGGTGTCCAGACGCCGATGGAGTCGGGCTCTGGAGAGTCCTCCCACGGAAATAGATATCTGAAGCGAGTCCACGGTAATGGCAACGACCCCATTTTCCGACACAATCTGCGCCTGTGTCAGATAGGTCAGGGTTTAACTCCTTAAGTTTAGAAATTACATCCTGGGGCTCCAACAAAAGCAGCCTATTTAAGATAACAGCAAAGAAGGCAATCTGGCAGAGAATAGGCGGCATTTTCATAAATAGATAATTACCCCTTTGCGATCTTTGCGGCTTCTTTCCGAACTTTGCGTTCAAAAATGTCTTTTGATACATCCCTTCTTGTCTGTCCCGATAGGGACAAAATGTTTGTATCAAATAAGATTGGCCATCTATGCGAAGTTCTTTTTGGGAGGATATTTCTCTCCTATTTTTCATAAGTTTTCCGAATCTAGGTTCAATACTCTCTTAGGCGTAGAGCACAGTGGTGCACCTTCACGGAGTAAATGATAACTCGATGGTCTCTGAAAAATAGGGCAGTAGTGGAAGTGAATAAACGGATAAGACCAGTGCCAGCAGTCCATCTGCAAATTTTGCAAAAAAGCCTTGACGAGATTGTGCTAGCTTATTATGTTCTTGGACGGTCATAGAGGGGATCCTAATGAACCTCATGAAAAATACCGTTTTACCCCCTGCAGAAAAGTAGGTGGACTCAGAATAAGTAGGCACTCTGGATTCCGCACAGGTGGCTTGTGTTGTGATTCTGCAACTCTGGTGCGGATTTTTTTGTCCCAGGCGGGCAATAGACTCAAACGCGGAAACGAAGTGAGGGAAGTGTAGCAATGAAGCTTTGCTGTGAATCCAATGTGCCTTGAGTGTCGTTTTCGACTGAGCAGGTGAGCAGAAGATGCAAAAAGCACTCTCCCCGAATTCAGCGAGATGGTCAAGATTGAGAAAACCAAGTGCCAGGGTTTAGAGATTTCATCTACCTGGCAAATCTAACCCAAAGGAGAAGAAGATGCAGGTGAGAAGATCGGTATTATTGGCGGCGGCAGTGTTTAGTGTGACATCGTTGCTCTGGGCTGGGTTGGTTTTGGCCCAGGGTCCCCGTCCCTTCCAGGAGGTGTTTCCCAATGCAAAGGTGGAGTGGGAACTGACCCTGCCCAACCCTTACCCAAACGGGCAGATTGTGGGTTGCGAGGATGGGTTTGTGCTGATTACAAATGATCGCACCCATTTATATCGTTACAATGCAGAGGGGAAAAAGCTCTGGGAGCTCTCTGATATCAAGCGTCTGCCTTATGGAGAGGGTGGCAAAATGATAGGCGGTATATGGCGGGCTCTGGTCTCACGAGATGGCAGATTCGTCTATGTGAAGCGTGATGCTGGCCTTGCCACCAAGCCTGCTGAGGAATACACCCATGAGGGACTCTTGGGGTTGAGTGAACCCCAGGGGGAGTATTTCAATGCCCAGGGTAACAGCCTGTGGAAAAGGGAAGAGCCGCCTTATATGGAGAGGATTTCACCCGGCGGCAAGTACCTGATGACACAATTCGACCCTATGTCGGAGCGGCAGGAGCTGGTGGTGGTTAGCGGCAAGGATGGAACTATCCTGTGGAGAAGGGAAGGAGAGATAGGCATCTGGGCTGCTGAATTTGCCACCGATGAGAGGATAGTGTATTACAAGCATCCCACACTCTATCTGTTTGATTCTGCCACCGGCAATGCTATCTGGGAACTGGATATGCGTCCCCATTTCAAGCGCTTTGACTTTGAAGGCATAGCTCATCCTCAGATAACGGCCTCCAGGGAGGGAAAAAGGATTGTTCTGTTCGGTTACTACGCCCTAGGGAAAAGCGCTGTCATCTCTCTAGATGGCCAGGGCAATATCCTGTGGATCCGTGCTGGCCTGCCTCGGATCTTATCAGCTCAAGTATCGGGATCTGGCAAGACGCTATTCATCCCCGGCTATGGAAGCTCCCGGCTTATCAACAATGATACTGGCACAGACCTGTGGACTCAGCGCACATATTTCTCTTGGATAGAGAATGATCTTATACAAGTCACACGAAACTTCATCATTGCGTCTGGATATATAAAACCGGACAAAATGAGCGGAACAGGGTTTTTCACTCTCAATAAAACCGGGGAGCTCCAAAGCCTGCGCAAGTTCAAAGAGATAGCGATTCCAGTCAATTCACCATTGGGGATTCTCCAGAAGGCAATCCTGATAAGAAAGGGACCGGGGAAGGTTGAGTTCCTTCGGGTAACCTTTTGACAATTAGAAAGGAGGCGAGATAAGATGAGAAAAGGTGTGTTTACTGCTATAACACTTCTGCTATCTTTTGGTTTAGGCGGAGCAGCTTTCGCCGAGACGGGCCGCTGGCCCATTCATAACTCCTCTTCCCCCAACGCAGATGTGCTCACCTCTGCCTATGGGCCACGACGACTCCCAAACGGCCACTACGATATCCACGAAGGGGTGGATATCTCGACCGACGGGACATCAAAGCCGGTTTACCCGTGGAAATCTGGGACAGTCGAGGATAAGCGTTATTGCGATAACGGTGGATATTGGGTGAAAATCACCCACCCTGAGAACGGCTGCCGAACAGGATATTATCATTTGACGAATGATGGGTTATATAAAACATTAGAACCTGACGTCACCAATGTCTATCAGGGCACTGCTTTCGTCCACTCCGGTAACTCTGGCAACGTAGCTTATCACCTTCACTTCAACTACCTTCTGGGCAGTGTCTCCGATCCACCAAACAATCCGGGTCAGGATGTACTGAAGAATGCCCGCAATCCGATGCATATTCTGCCTTACTCTAATAGCTGTCCAGAGCCGACGGGTGGTCTGAAATACATTGATTCGCAGGGCTATGTGACAGCTATTGGCTTTTATGTTAACACAGACGGCACCAATCCCGACCTTGACAAAGTGAGGCTCTACAACGACGACACCGGCGACAAGCTCGTGGTTGACATTGGCAATAGAGTAAATGTATATGATCATGAGGGAGATTGGTACGATGGGGAGTTTCACGCCACAACCCAGCAGGGGGCAAGTATGGATATTCAGATTTCTCCCCACCAGTTCTCTCCCGGCGGCACCCAGACAATAGGATTTTCCTTTAACGTCGAGGATGCGTGGCACACCCAGAATTGCCGTGCCACGGTTGAAGATATTCAGGGCCCCGAGATCAATGTTGAAACAACAGGGGTAGAACCGCCCAATCCGCCTACCAACCTTCATCTCACAGCCGTTGGTTCCAACTCAGTGTCGCTGGCTTGGACGGCCCCCTACGGTGGTGCCCAGGAGTACCATGTCTATTATTATGAAGAAGGTGGAGGTTCTGAGGGAATGAAAGTGACCTCCAGTACGAGTACCACGGTAACCGACTTGAGTCAGGTCAAATACGATTTTGCTGTGAAGTCTTATGATTGCGGTATGGAAAGCGATTTCTCCAATTGGATTTGCGCCGCTCCTGGGCATGTACCAGAGGCCCCAACTTTAACTGCTGCAGTTCCGCGCAATAACAAACTCGACATGAGCTGGACCCAAGCCTGCGGTGCTGTTAATTACAAGATATATAAAAGTGCCTCGCCAGGTGGTGGCTATTCTTACTGCGCCACTGCAAGCAGCACAAGTGCCACACTAACCGGCCTCAATAACAACACCCAGTACTATGTGGTGGTGAAGGGTCACAATCAGATTGGCGATGGTGCCTACTCCAACGAGCTCACCAACATCCCCTCCTCCTGCCGCAGTGATTTTGATTCCAATAACAAAGTCTGGACAGAGGATTTTGTGCTGTTTGTCGATCACTTCGGTGAGTCTGAGGGAGATACTGGCTATGAGCAAAAATACGACCTGAGCGGAAACCGAACCGTGGATAGCCCTGACTACAATATCTTCAGCGCAGATTTCGGCAACAATTGTCCCTACCCGCCGGGAAAGCTTATAGCCTGTGCTCCCCAAGAGGGGATAAACCTCAACGCCAGAGCAGGCTTAGATATAGCCAGGGTCGGTTCAGTGATAAAAGGGTATGACGGGGTGGATATCTTACCCTCCGGTGCCAACCAGATCGCCGTAGATGTCTATCTGGACGGCGCTACCGAACTGAAAGCCTATGGCATAACCCTCCACTACGACCCGGAGGTGCTGCAGTTGCTGGGGGCAACGGCAGACAACGAAGCCGGTGAGGGAAATCTCCTCAACTCGGCAGGCGGGAAAACCCCTCTGTTTCTTGTAGTTGCCGACAGGTTCGATAAAGGCACCATCTGGCTGGCTAATGCCTTGGGCCGGGACTCAAAACCAGTCCACGGCAAGGGACTTTTGGCCGAACTGAGGTTCAAGGTGCTAAAGACAACCATAGAGACCTCTCCGGTTCGGCTGGCGGCGGTGGAGCTGTTTGACTCCCAGCTCGGTAAAAACCAAGCCAGCATCGGCATCACTGATGCTCAAGCTAAGACAGCGGAGGAACCTTGCCTGTTGGCTCAGAACAGCCCTAACCCCTTCAACCCCAGTACCTCTATCAGTTTCTTCCTGCCGCAGCCAGAACTCATCCATCTGGAGGTCTACGACCTTTTGGGCCAGAAGGTAAAGTCTTTGGCCGATGGCCGTCTGCAAGCTGGCTGGCACACGGCACTGTGGGATGGGACAAGCCAGCAGGGCCAGACAGTGGCCAGCGGCGTATACTTCTGCCAGTTGAGGACGAAGGCCATCACCCTGACCAGAAAGATGCTGCTTTTGCGTTAGAGCATGACCGAAGTTCCTCAGAGAGCCGCCTCAGCACGAAAAAGGTGGCTCTCTTTGTAAATCG
>MVCY01000014.1 GCA_002049985.1 Candidatus Latescibacteria bacterium 4484_181 | reverse complement strand
TCGTGGGAAGAATGGGCCACCCTAAGTCTGAAGTCTATTTAGCCAGCCCAGCTACTGTAGCAGCCTCGGCAATAAAAGGGTTCATCGCTGATCCAAGGGAAGTGCTTAGATAATTCCAATGGATGAGGAGTGGAAGATCCTTGAGAGCAACAAGAATATGGTTGTGGCTAGCAGTAACTGCTTTAATAATATTATTTACTACAGGAAAGTGTTCTGCCGAGAGTCTGAGAGATTACTATCCCCTCCATGCGGGGGACCAATGGCAATACAGCATCTACAGAAAGGAAATAGGTCTGAGGGATACCTCTTATATGGAGAGGAAAATCACTGCAATTGTAACTTTCGAAGGTAAGGAGTATTTTGAGATCAAGGAGGGGGACATAATCTTCTACCAGAGATACAACGCTTCCGGGGATACACTTTGGGAGTATGATAAAGCTTCACAACGGGAGTTCATAAAGTACCATGTGGTAGTGAATACTCTGGAAAAAGATGTTTGTCTTCCTTGGCGTTTTCTTCCAGATAGTTTTGAAGGATGGATAAGCTGTACAAGTTCGATTGATACTCCCGCTGGAAATTTTGAAGACGCGATCTGCCATATATACTACCGTTACTATGAGACGCTTTTTGGAACAGGCAGGAGAGAAACTCTCTGCTTTGCCAGAGACATCCGACTTGTTAGAGTGAATAATTGGCGTGTAAACGAAATCCACGAAATCTCACAAATAGTATGGTCGCTAACTTATGCAAAGGTAAATGGTATCGAATACGGGATCAAGCGCACAGCGATGGCGAATTCAGCCTGGGGACAGATAAAATCAGTGTTCAGATAAACACGCGAGGTTCTAAAGAGAGGAGAAGGTCAATGCCTGAAATCTGGAGAGGTTACGCCCACGTCTACAGCCGGCCCCACATCAACACCGATGAGATCATCCCTGCCCGGTATTTAAACACCGACCAAGAGGCAGAGCTGGCCCGGCACGCTATGGAGGACATTGACCCAGAGTTTATCAAGAAGGTCAAGCCAGGTGATTTTGTAATCGCCTCCGACGACTTTGGTTGTGGCTCAAGCAGGGAACATGCCGTCTGGGCCTTGCGGGGTGCCGGAGTAAGAGCAGTCATAGCTAACAGCTTCGCTCGCATCTTCTTCCGCAACGCCATTAACAACGGATTCTTGGCCCTTGAGTGCCCAGGGATTGCAGATAGAGTCTCCAACGGCGACCAGTTGGAGATAGACCTCAAGGCGGGACTAATCCAGAACTGCACCAAGGGAGAGACTTACCGTTTCGCGCCACTGCCAGACTTCGCTCTGGAGATGCTTAGAGCGGGAGGACTGTTAGAATACATTCGGCAAAGAGAAGCGATAATCGGCGTCGCCTAAGAATGATATTGAGCTGTAAGAAGTTTAAATTTTTCCCTCTCCTTTGAACGGAGAGGGTCGGGGTGAGGGCGAAGGGGTCCTTGAAACAGGGTAACAAAGAGCAGCGAGCAGAAAGGAGTGTCTATGGCCGAGGTGAGTAGAGACCGCTGGATGAACCGGTCGGCCTTCACTATGGCTGCTATCGGCTCGGCTGTCGGATTGGGAAATGTGTGGCGGTTCCCGTTTGTCGCCTATCAAAACGGAGGCGGGGCGTTTTTGATCCCCTACCTGGTTGCCCTTCTGACGGCGGGTATCCCATTGATGATCCTGGAGTACGGCTTAGGACAGAAGATGCAGGGCTCTGCTCCGCATTCCTTTGCCAAGGTGGGGAAAAGATGGGAATGGCTCGGCTGGTGGGCAATCTTGGTCGGTTTTATTATCGTGGTTTACTATGCGGTGGTGATGGCCTGGTGTTGGGGGTATATCTATCACTCCTTCACGCTGTCCTGGAAGGGACAGGCTCAGGATTTCTTCTACCACAAATTCCTCCGATTGACCAATGGGCCGGGGGAACTGGGTGGCATCAGATGGCCGGTGGTATTGGGTCTAACGCTCACCTGGGTCAGCATCATCTGGGTTGTGCGGCATGGGGTGCGAAGGGTGGG
Source organism: Candidatus Latescibacteria bacterium 4484_181 (assembly GCA_002049985.1). GTDB lineage: Bacteria > Latescibacterota > MVCY01 > MVCY01 > MVCY01 > MVCY01. Next base: position 9,353 of record MVCY01000014.1, on the reverse strand, counting down.
GAAAGTGGTGATGATCACTGTGCCTATGCCGGTTATTTTGCTTGCAGTCTTCGTGGTACGGGGACTAACCCTACCAGGAGCTATGGAGGGCGTCAAATACTACTTGACGCCGGATTTCTCCAAGCTGCTTGAGCCCAGGGTGTGGCTGGCGGCTTACGGTCAGATATTCTTCTCATTAAGTCTGGGCTTTGGGATCCTGATTGCCTACGCCAGCTACCTGCCCAGGCGGTCCGATGTGAACAACAACGCCCTGATCACTTCGTTTGCCAACTGTGGGACCAGTTATTTTGCTGGATTTGCCGTCTTTAGCATTCTGGGCTACTTTGCCCAGGCCACTGGTGTGGGGGTGGAGAAGGTGGTAGCAGGTGGACCGGGATTAGCCTTTATCACCTACCCGGAGGCGATATCACTTCTGCCTGGAGTGCCCTCCCTGTTCGGGGTGCTGTTCTTCCTTACCCTGTTGACCCTGGGCATTGACTCGGCCTTCTCTCTGGTGGAGGCAGCAGTGGTAGCCATACGAGATAAGTGGAACCTGAGCCAGAGCAGGGCCACCTGGATTGTCTCTCTGCCCGCCTTTGCCCTGGGATTGATATTCACCACTGGAGCCGGGCTCTATTGGCTAGACATTGTGGATCACTTTGTTAACAATTTCGGCCTGGTGGCTGTGGGATTTATGGAAGCCGTGGTCATCGCTTATCTGTTTGGAGCCGAACGGTTCCGAAACTATGTAAACCGACACTCAGAGGTCAAGATCGGCCGGTGGTGGGACATCTGTGTAAAGTTCGTGATTCCATTAGTCTTAGGGACCATCATACTCTGGTCTCTTATCGAAGAACTCAAAAAGCCATATGGAGGTTATCCCAATTGGGCACTGACTGTAGGAGGATGGCTGGTGGTGATCCTGGCGGTTAACCTCGGTGTTCTGCTGATGGATAAGAAGGCGTTTCTCAGGTTCTCATTGCCTGCATCACTGGCGGTTGGCCTGATCGCCCTGCTGGTCAACTTTGCCCCTCCAATGTGGGTGATGTTCATAATAAGCGCGGCCGTGCTTTACGGAGGGCTGGCACTGAGCCTTCATATTGCTCACAAGAAACAAGAGGTGTGGTTGGACATAGAGGATGAGGCTGAGTAAAACTGTTTTTATACCACCTTATAGATAGCGAAGAGAAAACACATTAGATAGAGATAATCTTGTCTTTCCAATGACAAAAGGGTCTTTTCTTTGCCTTTTTTGCATCCCTGGCGGTAAATTACACTATACCAATAAAAATAGGGGGTTAGGTTGCACAAAATAGCTGTAATTCCAGGAGATGGAACCGGTCCGGAAGTTGTTGCCGAAGGACTGAAGGTCTTGAAGGCAGTGAGCCAGAAAGTCGGATTTAGATACGAGATAACAACCTTCGACTTCGGAGGCGAGAGATATCTGAGAACTGGCGAGACACTGCCAGATTCAGCAATCGGAGAGTTAAGGCAGTTTGATGCCATCTACTTGGGGGCAATTGGCCACCCCGATGTTAAGCCCGGGATATTGGAGAAGGGCATTCTGTTGAAACTCCGCTTTTCCCTGGATCAATACATCAACCTGCGTCCGGTTAAACTCTACCCTGGAGTTTGGACTCCTCTGCGAGATAAGGGTCCTGAGGACATAGACTTTGTGGTGGTAAGAGAGAATACTGAGGGACTTTATGCTGGCGCCGGAGGAGTGCTTAAGAGGGGCAGTCCCGATGAGGTGGCTATTCAAGAGTCAATCAATACCCGCAAGGGAGTGGAAAGATGCCTCCGATACGCCTTCCAGTTTTGCCGTCAAAGAAACAGAAAGAAGACCCTCACTCTGTGCGGCAAGACTAATGTCCTCACCTATGCCTTTGACCTATGGGAGAGGGCCTTCCACGAGATAGGAGAAAGGGATTACCCCGACATAAAGCGCCAATACGCCCATGTGGATGCTACCTGTATGTGGATGGTGAAAAATCCGGAATGGTTTGATGTCATCGTCACCGACAATATGTTCGGCGATATCATCACCGACTTAGGGGCCATAATCCAGGGGGGGCTGGGGGTTGCTGCCGGAGGAAACATAAACCCCGAGGGGGTCTCAATGTTTGAACCTATCGGCGGCTCTGCCCCCAAGTATGCCGGCAAAGGGGTGATAAATCCGATGGCCGCCATCTCCGCCTGTCAGATGATGCTGGAGGTGCTGGGTGAGAAAAAGGCAGCCCAGGCTCTGGAGAAAGCCATTATAGAGGTGGTGAGCACAAAACTTAAAAGTATGTCTGCCGGCAAGATGGGTTACTCCACCTCCCAGGTGGGTGATCTGGTGGCAGAGGCAGTGGATAGAACAGAGGGGGAGAGTGGGTGAGAGTGAGAAAGGGAGGAAAGCAGGGGTGTGGCACCACTATGCTCCCTGTGTAGGTGAACGGGCAATTGCTTGCCTCTTGGTCCTTTCTGCTTACTTGCTACTGGCTGTTTCTTCCACACTTTTCTGTGAATCTTGAGGTTATGCAAAGAAAACTTACCAAGAAAGTGCTTTTGGGCAACCTCCCCGTAGGCGGCGGCAGCCCGGTGACGGTGCAGTCGATGACCAATACTGACACCGGGGACATAGACGCAACAGTGGGGCAGATTCATCGCCTCCAGCAGGCAGGCTGTGAGATCGTGAGAGTGGCGGTGCCGGATCAGGCCGCCGCTAAGGCTCTGTCGGAAATCAAACAGCAAATAGCCATCCCCCTGGTGGCGGATATCCACTTCGACTACCGTCTGGCCCTCTCGGCTGTAGAGGCTGGGGTGGATAAACTGCGCATCAATCCTGGAAACATCGGCTCAAGGGAGAGGATAGAGGCGGTAGTAAAAGCTGCCAGCGAGAGAAAAATTCCTATCAGGATCGGAGTTAACTCCGGCTCTCTGGAGAAAGAGCTTCTGCAGAAATACGGCTGGCCAACCGCCGAGGCTATGGTGGAAAGCGCCCTGAGACATGTGTCGCTCTTTGAAGAGCTGGGTTTCGAGGAGATAGTTATCTCTCTGAAAAGTTCCGATGTGCCAGTAAGTATTCGCGCTTATGAGTTGATCTCTGAGAAAGTGAACTACCCCTTGCATGTGGGGATTACCGAGGCGGGCACTTTGAAACCGGGGGCTATAAGATCGGCAGTGGGCATTGGGGCAGTGCTTGCCCAGGGAATCGGCGATACCATCCGGGTCTCTCTCACCAGCGACCCGATAGAAGAGGTGAAGGTGGGCTTTGAGATCTTAAAGTCTTTGGGATTAAGGCAGAGGGGTCCTACCGTTATCTCCTGCCCCACCTGTGGCCGGGCCCAAATCGACGTGATTCGGTTGACCGAAGAAGTAGAGCGCAGAGTGAAAAACTTAGAAAAACCGGTTAAGATCGCCGTGATGGGCTGCGTGGTCAACGGTCCGGGGGAAGCAAGAGAAGCCGACTTCGGCATCGCCGGTGGAAAGGGAGAAGGGCTGATTTTTAAACAGGGCAAGGTGATAAAAAAAGTGAAAGAGAATCAGCTTGTGGATGCACTGTTGAAGGAAATCGAAGGTAAATAGCTGGAACCGGGGAGACTTATTAAGCCTTAGTAGATTGCCAACAAGAAACTTCAAAATTCGCAACAGTTACAATAATTGGAATCCAAATGTTCAACCGGGCCTTGTTGTGGCGAACTACGCTCAATTTTTCTACGGTGCTTTCTTAAAAGAGCCTATAGCAGCTATCTCCAGAGGCTGATAGAATCGGATAGAAAGAAGATTCAGCGGAGAATTAACAGTACTTAAACTTCAAGTTTGTCTGCAATTTGGGAGTCGGAGTTTTGAATCCCTGTTTATCCTACCTAAGTCAAAATGCTACCTTAGGAGGTGGTATGGCGCAGATTATTCCGTTCCGGGCAGTGATGTACAATGAGGAGAAGGTTGGCGATCTGGACTCAGTTGTAGCTCCCCCCTGGGATGTGATTTCCCCTGAACTCCAGGAGGAGCTATACCGACGCAGCCAGTGGAATGTCGTCAGACTGGTTTTCGGTAGACAGTTCCCTGGAGATAATGAGCAGGAGAACAGAGACGCAAGGGCCCGTAGATTCTGGAATAGCTGGCTTAGAGAACGAATTTTAGTGCAAGATCCCAAGCCAGCAATATATGTGTGTCGGGAAACTTACAGTCTCCCCACCGGGGAGGAGAAGATCCGATGGGGATTTATCGCTCTGGTCCGCTTGGAGGAATTTACCTCTGGCGTGATCTATCCCCACGAAAACACCATAGAGAGGGCTAAAATAGACCGAATGGGGCTTATCCGCAATTGTAAAGCCAATTTCAGTCCCATCTTTTCCCTTTACTCAGATCCAGAACTGGGTATAGAAAAAGCAGTTGCGCCCTGCATTGGAGATGGTCCTGATATCAGGACTACCAACCCAGATGGAGTGAGACGAGAGCTGTACAGACTGACGGAGCCCAGATTGATCGAGCAGGTGGTGGACAAAATGGAGCAGAAGGTGCTCTTCATCGCCGATGGACATCATCGCTACGAGACGGCTCTGGCCTTTCGGAATGAGATGCGCCACAGGAATCCGGGACAGACAGGCGGCTGGGACTATGTCCTTATGTATTTGACCAACCTCTACAACTCAGGCCTCACCATTCTACCTGTGCACCGGGTACTCAAAGGGATTGCCCAATTTGAACTGGAGAAGTTTCTATCCCGGTTAGAGGTTTTTTTCTCTCTTGAACCTATCGAATATCCTCTGCAGAATATGTTAAACCGGTTGCAACAGAACGAAGGAGGAACCTTCGGCCTTTACGCGTCGAAGAGGCTCTTTCTCTTAAAACTGAAGGATCAAAAGTTGATAGAGAAATTTGTCACCGAGCCCCGGTCAGCTCAGTGGAGGAGATTGGATGTAACGATACTGCACTCACTGCTGATCCGACATGTTCTTGGGATACAACCATCCGATACAGAGATTCTCTACTCCGCTGATGCCCTGAGGGCGATCAAGTTAGTCGATGGGGGAGAATATCAACTGGCGCTGTTTCTGAGAGCAGTAACAGCGGAACAGTTAAAAGCCGTGGTCAGTGAGGGAGAGAGAATGCCGCCTAAGTCGACCTATTTCTATCCCAAGGTCCCCAGCGGCTTGGTGATGAACAAAATAATCTAAGGGAGCATCGGCCAGTTGAGCAACATAAGGTGTGGAGTGATGTGAAACAAAAAAGACCAAAGCCCGACTGAAGTCAGAATCTAAGTTAACCCTCACAAAATATTGCAATTAGAGGAATGACGAGAAAATTCCTTGTCTTAGCGAGCTATCTGTTATTTCCCTTTGCTAGAGAAATAGGCAGAATAAGCGTACTTTCCGTTGGGCTAGGGCAGAGGGAGGCTTGAATCGCTGAGGCCAGAGGGTTTGCACAAAGCAGAGGGTGGCTTTGGTTCTGTCGGCCGCTGAGGGAAACCGCAATTGTCTCCCAGCATTAGTCAAAAGCTTGAGGATGGAGGGTTGCGGCTGCCGCATAGGAAAAACCTAAAGAATTAGGCTGACAGCAGAAGCCCTGGTCACAAGGACTCACAAATGTAGCCAAGGCGACCTATTCCCACCCGGGAACCTTCCAGGAGCTATGCCACTATGTTCCATTGACCTGAGGATACGGTTTCCAGATTTTTTTTGGAAGTTTGGTGTATTTAGAGACGCATAGCATGAACTACACATAGAAGTTTCACCTCGATATTAGCATGGGCGGAGATTCTCGAGACCCAGGATGTTCACCTTGCAAATGCTTGGGATGAGGAGGAGGAATGAGAAGGAGGAATAGAAAAGAACGGGGGGCAAGAACCATAATTGCGCTCTTTTTCTTGGGTTGGCTTCTTACAGCTTTTCGCGCCGGCGCTGCCAACCCTCATGTGGGCACAACTGGCTTCAGCTTTCTGAAGATAGATGCTGCTGCCCGCTCTGCTGCCCTAGGCGATGCCTTTGTTGCTGCCGAAGGGGATATTAACTCTATGGGAGTCAATCCAGCCGGGTTGGCTACTATTGGAAGAACAGTGGGAACAGCCAGCTACACCGACTATCTACTCGACACTCAGCTTGGGTTTGTGGGGTTCGGTAAGCGAGTGAGCACTAAAAACTTTTGGGGTGCGGGAATCCGTTATATCTCGTATGGTAAGCTGCAAAAGACGGACAAGGAGGATCCCACCGGAGAAGGATTGCCCAGTTTTAGGGCTGGTGACTGGGCCCTGCAGTTGTGTCTGGGCCGAGCGGTGTCGAAGAGACTCTTCGTGGGAGGAGCGCTGAAGGCTATCTATTCAAAGATAGAGAGCTACTCCTCAGATGGCTATGCTATTGATATAGGATTGCTTCTGAAAGTCCCTATCGCCGGTCTATCGGTAGGGGCCTCTGCCCTCAATATAGGCTTCATCCGCAGAGGATATTCCCCGGGTGTCCAGGAGTAAATTCTGAGTAGACAAGGACTGAGCCACAGGGATACCAACACATGAAGACTAAACAGTACTTGGCGTCTTTGTGGCCAATCACCTTCCTGCTGAAATGAGAAGACCCGCCCTTATTACCAGTCTCTTTTTCACTCTGGGGATATTGACTGGCCATTTCGTCGATATCCCCATTTTTCATCTATTCCTTGCCATCAGTACACTGTTGATCCTATGCATTAGTGCCCTAGTTTCTGGAAGGGTTAAGACTGCCTGGATACAGATTCCCCTCTTAACTGCGGTAGTGTTCAGTGGGTGCTTCAGATATGAACTCTCCACCAGGGGCTTTCCTCTGAATCACATCTCTAACCTCCCCTGTTTCGGGAAAGATGTTGCCTTGGAAGGACAGATCATCGGCGAACGCCAATCCCTGCAGGAGCTGACCAGAGTCACCCTTGCGGCCAGAAGGATTACCACCAATGGCTTCTCAACGGAGGCTTGCGGTAAGGTCATGGTCACATTTAAGGAGGGAGTAGCCCACAGTTTGGGCTATGGCGACGTGATCCGCGTCTATGGGAGATTGCGTCATCCTCCGCCGGCTAGGAATCCAGGCGGCTTTGACTACCGGAGTTACCTGCTTCGTCGGGGAATCTTCGGTCTGCTTTCCGTATCTTCCCCGGAAGATATAGAACTTGTAGAGAAGGGAGAAGAGGGTTCCCGGCATCTGTATGGGCTGTTCATCTCCAAGGTTATACTTCCCATTCGAAGGGGAATCCACAGCAGCATTGACCGTAACCTTCTTGGGGCGCCGGCGGCGGTTCTGAAAGGGATAATCTTAGGGGAGAAGAGAGGCCTGCCAGACAAGGTAAAGTCCGCCTTTGCTGATGCCGGGGTGATCCATATCCTGGCTGTCTCTGGCCTACATGTGGGACTGGTGGTAGCAATATTCTTCTCTCTGTTTCGTCTCCTGTGGTCTTCCAGCAGGTGGGCTACTTTGGCCACTTTGCTTGCTCTGTTTCTCTATATGTTTGTTGCCGACCTGAGGCCATCGGTGGTGAGAGCATCAATTATGGCCGCCGTCGTCTTAGTGGGGCTCGTGCTTGAGCGTGACTCGGATATCGTTAACAATATCGCCTTAGCAGCGCTAATTATCCTTCTCATCTGGCCACAAGCCCTTTTTGACATTAGCTTTCAGCTTTCTTTTGGCGCCGTTGTCGCAATCGTCTCCCTTTACCGTCCTCTACTTTCTCTGTTCCCAGGAAGTTTGAGGAGACAGGATCGATGGTGGGGTAAATGGGTATTTGGTGCCATCGCTGTCTCCACTTCTGCACAGCTTGGGGTAGCCCCTATAACAGCTTTCCACTTCAATCGGCTTCCCCTAGTCTCGATCGTGGCTAACATCGTGGTTGTCCCCACGGTGGGTGTGATCCTGGCCTTGGGTTTTCTGGCCTCTGCCTTCGGATTCTGGTGTGCTCCAGTGGCAACGGTCTTCAACGCTGCCAACTGGCTCTTCTTGAAGTTTCTACTCAAGACAGTCCGTTTCTTTGCCAGCCTGCCCTACGGGGCTATGCACGTTCCCAGCCCTTCTTTGCTTTTCTTCCTTGTATACTTCTGTGTCCTGGCATTGTTTGCCCAGGCACAGAATTCAATTCGTGTCCGAAAGGGCTTGTTATTCTCTGCGTTGATTCTGGCCAATCTCTGTCTGTGGAAGGCCATCTGGGCCAATTCAAGCCGGCTTCAAATAGTCTTTTTGGACGTTGGCAGAGGCAATGCCGCCTTTGTCCAGTTTCCAAACGGCAGAAAGGTGCTAATAGATGCCGGTCCCAAGTCGCTCTACTTCGACGCCGGCAAAACGGTGATCTGCCCTTTCTTACATCACATAGGGGTAAAGAGAATTGATGCTGTTATCCTCACCCACCAGGACAATAGCCACATAGGTGGTCTAATCTCGGTCCTGGAGAATTTCCAGGTCGACAACATCCTGGACAATGGGCAGCCATCATCATCCTGGACGTGTAATCGCCTATGGGAGATTGCTTACCAGAAGGGGGTGCGCCATTGGATCATATCGGCGATTGCTCCAGAGAGTATCTCCGCAGGTGCTCATCCTGACAGGAGGCAAAGGAACCGGTTCTTTGCGGGAAGAACTTACGAAGGCCCTTGGCCCGGAGGGCGAAATCTATGATATTGAGAACCATGGAGCGATCACGGTCACTATAGACAGAAGAGGACGGATGAGGATCACTTCGATGCTGCCAACCACACAAGACCGAGGGAATCCTAATCTACAGTACTAAGCCTTCGGTATTTGGTGAGCGGATGAGTATCTTTCTCTCGTATATTCAATGAATGATATCTGGCTCTTTACGCTGTGATGGGCTAAGACATGGTAATAACATTTGCTGCTTTCTTAGCATGCGACCTCTTATCCCAGGGTGTCCTACGCCTGCTATTTCATCTCGTTCACGAGAGGCTTGCTTCTGATGAGTCTGGCTGTTTCCTGCGCCAAATCTTTCCGCTTTTTTATGTCTGGGCTCACACAGACCGGCGGTGCCTCCACCGACGACGCAAAACTCGAATTTGTGGGAAAGCTTTCTCATGTATCGCTCCTCTTTTGGTGACTGGTGATTAGTGACTGGTGGTCACCAATTAACCAGTCACCAATTTTTGAAATCTTTGAACTTTTGGCAATTTTTCAGTTGTCAGGATACTCTTGAACAATGAACGATGTAGGAGGTGTCAGGATACTCTTGAACAATGAACGATGTAGGAGGTAACTTCAGACGCCGATATAATCAGGTTCTGGAGAATCGGGCTCTGGAGAGCCCTCCCACCCAGATGTCGAAGTTCAAGGGATACGATCATATCTTACAAAATAGTCTTGCCTCTCTTAAACCCTTCACGAGATTGTGAAATGGACTACTAAACTTAAGAGAACTGCACCACC
>MVCY01000087.1 GCA_002049985.1 Candidatus Latescibacteria bacterium 4484_181 | reverse complement strand
AGGTGGTCAATGTATCCTTCCCTGGTTCCGGTGGAAAAAGGCCCTACCGCAAGCCAGTTCTTGATAGTCAGAGTGTCATCCACTGAGGGGAGATAGTCATTCGCCTGAAGCTGGGTAGAAGAGAAAAGCAGCAGGGCGACAGCCAGTGCGAAGCTTGTTCTCCTTTGCATAGCTTTCTCCTTTCGTTTTTGGTTTTGCATTGGCTATATATTCTGCTCTGAGAGGCCAAAGAGATACTGCATACAGGATGTTGACCCCTTCAAAACTGAAGCCTACAGATTTTCGGTCTATTGGTAACACTTAGGCCAGAGTACCCTCGGCCGTTTTTGCAATCAGGCTCATAAATTGGTTCCCGGCTTCAGGGCTATCTCTAAGACCTGGCCGATGTTTTCAACGAATATGAATTTCATCTTTTCCTTCACTTCTTGGGGGATTTCTTCCATATCTTTCTTATTTTTCTGGGGCAATATCATCCTTTTTATCCCCGCCCTATTGGCTGCCAGCACCTTCTCTTTGATTCCACCGACAGGCAATACTCTGCCCCGCAGTGTAATCTCTCCGGTCATAGCAATGTCCGGGCTGACAGGTGTGCCGGTCAGCAATGAGACAAGAGAGGTGGTCAAGGTGACGCCAGCCGATGGTCCATCCTTGGGGATTGCTCCCGCTGGGACGTGTATGTGTATGTCGTAGTGATCGAAGAAGTTCTCAGGGATTTTTAACCTCCCGGCATTTGCCCTTATGTAACTCAATGCCGTTTGGGCAGATTCTTTCATCACATCGCCTAACTGACCAGTTAGGATAAGTCCTTTCTTACCTTTCATCTTTGTGGATTCGATGAATAGGATCTCCCCACCTGCAGGTGTCCAGGCCACTCCTGTGGCTACCCCCGGTTCGCTGGTTCGTTCAGCTACCTCAGAGGTGAACTTGATAGGACCAAGAAGCTTCTCTATCCTTTTGAGCGTTATCTTCCGGGGAGTTTTCTTGCCCTCAGCGACATTTCTGGCAATCTTGCGACAGATGTTGGCGATTTCTCTCTCAAAGTTGCGCAGCCCTGCTTCGCGAGTATAGTTTCGGATTATCTTCTTGAGGACTTCGTCTTCGAACTTTATCCGCTCTCCAGCTATGCCGTGGGCTTCCAATTGCCTGGGTATAAGGTAGCGTTTGGCAATTTGGAGTTTCTCTTCTTCGGTGTAGCCCGGCAACTCCAAAACCTCCATTCTGTCCCTTAGGGCCGAGGGGATGGTGTCAAGGACGTTGGCCGTGGTGATAAACATCACCCGGGATAGGTCAAAGGAGACGTCTAGGTAGTGGTCAGAGAAACTATAGTTCTGTTCTGGGTCAAGTACTTCCAACAAGGCGGCGGAGGGGTCACCTCGGAAGTCTGCCCCCACCTTGTCGATCTCATCCATCATAAACACTGGGTTGTTGGAGCCGGCTTTTCTTATGCCCTGGATTATCCTGCCTGGGAGGGCGCCGACATAAGTCCGTCTGTGCCCGCGGATCTCAGCTTCGTCTCTCACCCCGCCTAAAGAGATGCGGACGAATTTCCTGCCCAGTGCTCGGGCAATAGACTTACCGAGCGAGGTCTTTCCCACACCAGGAGGACCAACAAAGCAGAGAATAGGTCCCTTCATATCCTCCTTCAACTTTCGCACAGCAAGGTACTCTAATATCCGCTCCTTCACTTTCTCCAAGTTATAGTGGTCTTCCTCCAACACCTGCCGCGCCTTGGCAATATCAAGGTTGTCTTTAGTGGAGACCGACCAGGGCAGAGAAGTTAACCAGTCCAAATATGTCCTTACCACTGTATATTCCGGGGACCCGGTCATCATCTTCTCCAATCGAGACAGTTCCTTCTCTGCCTCTTTCTTCGCCTCTTTGGGCATTTTAGCAGCCTCTATCTTACTTCTCAATTCGTTTATCTCCACTGCCCTGGGGTCACCTTCACCCAACTCCTTCTGAATGGCCTGAAGCTGCTGACGGAGGAAATATTCTCTCTGCGTCTTCTCCAGCTCACTTTTGGCTTCTTTCTGAATCCTCGTCTCCAGTTCTACTACCTGAAGCTCCCTGGCTAGAAGGACAGTTAACTTCTCTAATCTCTTTTTGACCTCAACAGTCTCCAGAATCTCTTGCTTTTCAGAGGTAGAGATGTTCAGATCAGAGGCAACCAGGTCGGCCAATCTACCCGGGTCATCGATGTTTGCTACGGCTACTCCCAGCTCATCAGGAAGATTGGGTACCAGGGAGATAATCCGCTGAAATTGATTTGACACATTTCTTGCCAAAGCATCTATCTCTATACTTTTCTCCACGATATCTTCCAATAATTCAATTTCTGCCTTCAGGTAAGGTTTACCGGATAAAGGTTTCTTAATTTTGAAACGAGCAATCCCCTGAATCAGGATTCTCATACTTCCGTCCGGCATCCTTATCATCCGATGCACAATGGCAACGGTCCCATAGTTATAAATGTCTTTCCATGTTGGTTCTTCTACATCAGGACTCCTCTGGGTTATCGTTCCCAACAGTTTGTTGCCGCTCAGTACATCGTCAACTAACTTGACCTGTGTTCCTCAACGGAAGGATAGGAATCTCAGAGGGAATTTTTTGCAAGATATTGTCCATTTCAGATTCCTCTTGCTCAAGTAGCTTTAATTTCAATGGATCTTGACTCTATCTGCTGCGCCTTAGGTAACGTAATCTCAAGAAATCCATCTTTGTACGAGGCCCTAATATTCTCTTCAGGGGCTGGAATAAGGATCACCCTTTCGAATGCCCCGTGGTTTATCTCCATCTGACGGAAGTTTCTCTTACCAGAAGGGAAAGTATCTTCCCTTCTGCCGCGAACGATCAGCGTATCACCGCTCAGGGTTATCTTGATATCTTCTTGCTTCACCCCAGCGATCTCCATCTTTACCACGAAGTTAGACCCGGTTTCGAACACATCTGTGGGAGGACGCCAGAGGTCTTCTGCCATCATAAGCAGTGGGTTCTTTGAGGCAAAAAACTCCCTCAGCAGTCTCTCCATCTCGCTCTGCATCTTCCAGATCTGCCGAAAAATGCGGTCATTATCAGAGTTCATAATCGATCTCCACGCTGAACCAGAAGAAGATTAAACTTTGAAGCAACACAGAATATACACAAATAGAACCGGAATTTCAAGGATAATTTTGTCAGCACTCCCTGAACAGCTCGCTACCTTCTGATAACTATCAGGAAAGCTTGTTATTCTGCCGTTACTTGAGTGACCCTTTTGACAGCGGTGACCCCTTTAATCTTCTGAATGTTTTTCATTACTCTGGTTAGGTGCTGGACATTTTGCACTTCAAGAGAGAACCTGATGGAAGCCATCTCCCCTTTCGCCTCCGCTGTCACGCTTCGGATATTCACCTCAGCAGCAGAGATACTGCCGGTGATTTCATTGAGCAGATTTTTTCTGTCGTGGGCTGACACGAGAACCTGGGTAGTAAATATCTGCCCTTTATTCGAATCCCACCGAACCGCAAGGATTCGGTCGTTATCCTTCATTAAATTGGGAACATTAGGGCATTCTACCCTGTGGATAGACACTCCCCTGCCTCGGGTGATAAATCCGACAATGCTATCGCCAGGCACGGGTTGGCAGCACTTCGCAAACCTAATCATCATATTGTCATAGCCTTGAATGGTTACTCCTGTCGTCTCGGGTTTGACGCGTTTAAAGATTGTAGGCAGGGATAATCTCCTTTGCGGCTGAGGGAATAGCTTTTTCACTACTCGGCTCAGGGAAGCTTTCCCGCTGCCGATGGCAGCAAAGAGATGCTCCACATCCGTGATCCCCATAGAGAGGGCAAGGTTAAGCAGTTCTTCCTCTGTCAACCTCGCCGCTCTTTTTTTGAGCTCTTGTTCCATCAGCTCCCGGCCAAGTCGGACGCTGTGGACATATTCCTCTGCCCGCAGCCATCTTCGAATACGGCTGCGGGCTTTTGAAGTCTTAACCACGTTAAGCCAGTCACGGTGGGGCACCTGGTTTGCGGAGGTAATAATTTCCACCACGTCACCGTTTTTCAGCGGGGAATCCAAGGAGGCCATCCGCCCATTCACCTTCGCTCCCCAACAGTGCACCCCCACATCCGTATGCACTGCAAAGGCAAAGTCGATAGGAGTGCTACCCTTAGGCAATTGCTTTAGATCCCCTTTTGGGGTAAACACAAATATTTCGTCTTGAAATAGAGTCTCCTTCAACTCCTTCATAAAGTCGGAGTAACTAACAGTATCACGCTGCCAATCCAGCAGGTGTCTGAGCCAGAACATCTTCTTGTCCAGGTCATTCAGTTTCTGCCTTCCCTCCTTGTACACCCAATGTGCAGCTATTCCCTCCTCAGCTATTTGGTCCATCTTTTTCGTCCTGATTTGCACCTCCACCATTTGCCTCCGAGGGCCTATCACGGTGGTATGCAGCGACTGGTACATATTTGACTTTGGAGTGGCGATAAAGTCTTTAAACCGGTCAGCCACAGGAGTGAACATAGCGTGCACCAACCCCAGAGTATGGTAACATTCCTCTATCGAATCCACAATAATCCTGATGGCAAAAAGGTCGTATATCTGCTCAAAAGGTTTTCCTCTGCTCTTCATCTTCCCGTAGATGCTATAGAAATTCTTGGGGCGCCCGATGATTTTTGCCTTTATCCCTGCCCGCATCAAGGCCTTTTGAATGGGTGTCTTTATCTCTTCAATGTAACTTTCTCGCTGCTGGCGGCTCAGTCTCACTTTCTCTTCTATATTTCGGTAACACCTGGGGGCCAAGAATTTCAAACTCAAATCCTCAAGTTCCCACTTAATTCTGGCAATACCAAAACGGTGTGCCAAAGGAGCATAGATATCCCTGGTTTCCCGAGCGATTCGCCTTCGCTGCTTTGGCTCTAAGTACTGCAAAGTGCGCATATTATGTAGACGATCGGCGAACTTAATCAGAATCACTCGTATATCCTTCGCCATAGAAAGGAACATCTTGCGGAAATTTTCTGCCTGCTCGGCCTCTCTGCTCTGGAATCTCAGCCCGCCAATCTTTGTTACCCCGTCGACCAACATTGCTATCTCCTGGCCGAACTCTCTCTCTATATGCTGGTAGGTGACATCTGTGTCCTCAAGGGTGTCGTGAAGCAAGGCCGCAGCTATGGTCGTTGGGTCAACATGAAGACCTGCCAATATCTTAGCAACTTCAATGCAATGTTTAATGGAGGGGTCTCCAGATTTGCGCTTCTGTCCCCAATGGGCCTGGCTGGCAAACTCATAGGCCCGCCTGATCAAGCTCAAATCGCTATCCTTAGTGTAAGTCCTAATCGACCCCAGCAGTTCATCCATTTCGGTTTCCAGTCGCTATCCTTAGTGTAAGTCCTAATCGACCCCAGCAGTTCATCCATTTCGGTTTCCAGTTGCATACTTGTTCCTTTTTACTTGACACTGTATAGGGGAATGTATAATTTTAGCTATCGAAGCCGTTAGATTGTGTCGGTCTCTGGACATTCTTCCCGCACCCTGATCCTGCGCTAAAGTGGGCAGGTCAACCGGCCAGTGGCCAGCCTGGCTCATTGATAAGCAACGACCGAAACTGACTTCGTTGGACTGTGAACAAATTACTCACCAGAAATGTCTAATACCAAAGAAAAATATGCTCTCTGAGA
>MVCY01000013.1 GCA_002049985.1 Candidatus Latescibacteria bacterium 4484_181 | reverse complement strand
GATTTTCTCCGTTTAGGTGCCGGTGGTCGGGCACTGGCAATGGGAGATGCCTTCGTTGCCTTAGCTGATGATGCCACCGCCGGATATTATAACCCTGCAGGCCTTTCGCAGGTGAAATCCAGTCAACTCCTGCTTCAGCATTCGGAACGTTTTGCCGGAGTGGTAAAGAACGACTTTATAGCTGTGGTTATCCCTGGAAAGACCAAACAAAACTTTGCCGTAAGCCTGTTTCGGATTGGAGTGGATGATATAAAATACACCAAGCTGAAAGACCCGACTGAACCCTTTGACCTTTCTGGGAATCGCCCATATGTTTCAAGGATAGCCAGTGCAGCTGACTGGGTCGTCTACCTCTCTTTTGGGTACCGGATGCGCTCCGGGCTTTCTACCGGTAGCACTCTTAAGCTAATTCTGCGGAAACTCGGAGGCAACAGCGCCTTCGGATACGGGATTGACCTGGGATTTTTATACTCTCCCTTACCCACTGTGTCCATAGGTGCAAACTTCTCCGACCTGCTCTGCACTCCGGTAAACTGGGATACAGGGACTGTGGACGTAATTATGCCTTCTGCCCGGATGGGTCTTGCCTGCTCCTGGCCAGTTGCTCTTCTGTGCGGCAGATTAACCGGGACTCTGGAATTGAGGGCAGAAAAGGGAACCGGCCGTTACAATCTGAGCCTCAGCAGTGGGGCAGAGTACCGCTTTCGGGATCTGCTTGCCCTGCGGCTGGGCTCACACAGGGGGGAGTTTACCGCCGGGGCCGGCCTGAGAATATACAAGTATGTCAATATCGATTGCGCCTTTCTACAACAGGAGGAGAGTTCATATCGGGTATCGCTCACTGCTCAATTTTAAACAACCCCCACCTTATAATGGCAAACCCAAAACCCAAATGCCAAACGAAAAAAGCTCATTTTTGACATTCGCAGAGAGTGACTGAGCTTTGACGTTTCTTTAAAGGTTCTGTTTGTAATTTAATAAGCTTAAGCTGACAACTCTACACAATAGGGCTGCCATTGATCATCTGGACAGTTCAGTTGACCAAGGTGGAAAGATAAAATGACCTGGTGCAAGAGATTTTTCATCTATTTCCTCATCTGGGCAGTTTTTTACATAATCTTTCTGGCAGGGATTCTTATTCGCTTTGGCAGGAGACTACCTTCCCTGCAGGAGTTGGAGAATTTTAGGCCGAAATTGATTACCACAGTATACTCAGCAGACGGGCAGGTTTTGAAAAGATTTGCCGAACAAAGGCGGGAGTATACGCCGTACGAAAGGATACCCACTCAGTTAATAGATGCGGTCGTGGCCACCGAGGGCCGGCGTTTCTGGCAACATTGGGGACTAGATTTAAGCGGCATCTTCAGGGCTGCCCTCTCTAATCTAAAGGCTGGCAGGATAGTACAGGGAGGCAGTACCATTACTCAACAGTTGGCCCGCAATCTCTTCCTCTCTCAGAAGGTAAGCTTGGAGAGAAAGATCAAAGAGCAGTTGACAGCCATACGCATTGAGCGTGCTTACTCCAAACAGGAGATCCTGGAGATGTATTTAAACCAAGTCTACTTCGGTCATGGTGCCTGGGGTGCACAGGCTGCTTCCCGTTTATACTTCAGCAAGGATGTGGAGAATCTCTCTCTCAATCAGTGCGCCACTTTGGCCGGACTGCTCAAGGCTCCCACCCTTTATTCCCCTCTGGATTACCCTCTGAGGGCCATAAAGAGAAGAAACCATGTGCTCAAAAGAATGGCGGAACTGGAGATGATCTCCAAAGAGGAAGCAGAAGAGATATCTGACCAGGACCTTGAGCTCAATCCCCAACTGGAGGAACCGGGAGAAGCGCCTTACTTTGTTGAGTATGTGCGGCAACAATTAGAAAAGAAGTATGGCAGCCAATTGCTTTATGAAGAGGGAGTATCAGTCTATACCACTTTAAATCTGAAACTTCAAAAGATCGCCGAAAAGGTGTTACTGGAACAGTTGGCTCGGCGCCAAAAGATAGCAGAGGAGCAATTTGCCCTTCAAGATTCTCTTCCCGTTGATTCTCTTCGCACCCGGGTGGTCCAGGGGGCACTGGTAGCTATCGACCCTCACAATGGTCACATCCTGGCTATGGTAGGAGGAAGAGATTTCAAGGAGAGCAAGTTCAATCGAGCAACTCAGGCCCTAAGACAACCTGGCTCAGCCTTCAAGCCTTTCGTTTACACTGCCGCTGTGGACAATGGATATCGCCCTACCGACCTTATCCTAGATACCCCTATTTCCTTACCTATGCCTGACGGAACCCTGTGGCAGCCTGAGAACTATGACCGTATATTTAAAGGACCTGTAACTTTGCGTCAGGCTTTGGCAGAGTCGCGAAACGTGGCCACTATTCAGCTTTTCCCAATAGAGGCATCAGAGTGGAACCTATCGCTGTGCTTTCCATAATCGACAGAAACGGAAATATCATTGAGCAGAGGGAAAAAGGCCGGGAAAAGGAGGTGTTGAGGGCCTCGACTGCATATGTGATGACCTCTATGCTGGAGTCGGTTATGGATGAGGGCACAGGTCGAGGGGCAAGGTTGTGGTATGGATTTAGAAGAGCGGCGGGGGGGAAAACCGGGACCACTAACGATTTCACCGACGCCTGGTTTATCGGTTTCAGAGGAGGTTTTTATCCGAGGCACCGAACCCACTGAGTCCTGCCCATTACACCAGGGCCCAGGGAAAACACTCCCCGAACCAGATGAGAAATCTCCACAGAGAGGAAAACTGGAGTTCTAATCAAAGTGACGAGAAAGGGTGAGATTTGCGCGAGGAATTTGCACCTGAGCCCAAGCCATCCAACACAAAGGGGGCCAAGCAGATCCTGCTTGGCCCCCTTTATCTATCGACATACGCCATTAGTCAACCACTTCAAAATCGGCATCCACAGCCTTACCCTTTTCTGAACCGGACGACTTTTGGGCAGCAGTCTGCTGTTTCTCTCCTGTGGTGCCGGCGGTCGAGGACCCCTGGGCCGTTTGGGTATACATCTGGGCGGCTGCTTCGTGCCAGCTTTGGTTCAGTGCCTCAGTAGCTGATTTGATCTCTCCTATATCCTTGCCTTTCAGGGCCTGTTTCGTGCGCTCGACCGCGGCTTCAATTCTGGCTTTTACGTCCGGGTTCAGGCGATCAGCCATCTCCTTCAGATTCTTTTCAGTCTGGTAGATGGTCTGGTCGGCCTGGTTACGCGCATCAACCTCTTCTCTTCTCCTTCTGTCCTCTGCAGCATGCATCTGGGCCTCTTTGACCATGCGGTCAATCTCCTCCTCGGTAAGGCCGCTGGAGGCCTCAATCCGGATACTCTGTTCTCTCCCGGTTGCTTTATCCTTAGCAGAGACATGGAGGATGCCGTTGGCATCGATATCAAAAGTCACCTCTATTTGCGGTACCCCGCGGGGAGCAGGGGGAATACCGTCCAAGATAAAACGTCCCAAGCTCTTGTTGCCAGATGCCATCTCCCGTTCCCCTTGTAGCACATGGATATCTACTGAGGTCTGGTTGTCAGCGGCAGTGGAGAATATCTCGCTTTTGCGCGTGGGGATGGTGGTGTTGCGTTCAATCAGCTTGGTGAACACTCCCCCAAGGGTCTCTACCCCTAAGGAGAGCGGGGTCACATCCAGCAACAGGACATCCTTCACCTCACCAGTGAGCACCGCCCCTTGAATGGCAGCACCTATGGCCACCACTTCATCAGGATTCACTCCTTTATGAGGCTCCTTGCCGAATATTTCCCGGACCACCTCTTGAACCTTAGGCATCCTGGTTGCTCCGCCAACAAGGATCACCTCATCGATGTCGGAGACTTTGAGTCCAGCATCATTCAATGCCTGAAGACAGGGCTGTCTCGTCTTCTCCACCAGGTCCTCAACCAGTTGTTCCAGTTTAGCCCTGGTGAGTGTTATATCTAGGTGCTTGGGCCCATTGTGGTCTGCAGTGATGAAAGGCAGGTTGATGTTGGTCTGCGCGAGCGTAGAAAGCTCCATTTTGGCCTTCTCTGCTGTCTCCTTTAACCTCTGAAGGGCCATAGGATCTTTCCGCAGGTCAATTCCCTCCTGTTTTTTGAATTCGCTCACCAGCCAGTCTATTATTCGCTGGTCAAAATCATCTCCACCCAAGTGGGTGTTTCCGTTGGTGGAGAGGACCTCAAAGACACCCTCACCCAGCTCCAGGATAGAGATATCAAAAGTGCCTCCGCCCAGGTCGAAGACGGCGATCTTCTCGTTCTTCTTTTTATCCAGTCCATAGGCCAAGGATGCTGCAGTCGGCTCGTTGATGATCCTCAGCACCTCTAGCCCAGCGATCTTGCCTGCATCTTTGGTGGCCTGTCTCTGGCTGTCGTTAAAGTATGCAGGCACGGTTATTACCGCCTGGGTTACCTTTTGGCCCAAGTAGTCTTCCGCCGTTTGCTTCATCTTTTGCAAGATCATAGCGGAGATCTCTGGGGGAGAGTATCTTTTGCCGTCAATTTCTACTGCTGCTATATCATTTCGTCCTCTGACCACCTTA
Organism: Candidatus Latescibacteria bacterium 4484_181; assembly: GCA_002049985.1. Taxonomy (GTDB): domain Bacteria; phylum Latescibacterota; class MVCY01; order MVCY01; family MVCY01; genus MVCY01. The sequence goes on along the minus strand of MVCY01000013.1, from coordinate 13,101 downwards.
TATGGGACCTGGTTTATCTCTTCGGCAACCTCGTGGTATTTTCTCCCCATGAATCTCTTGATGGAGTAAACAGTTCTCTTGGAATTGGTTATTGCCTGCCGTTTAGCAGCTCCTCCCACTACTCTTTCTCCATCTTGGGTGAAACCCACCACCGACGGGGTAGTGCGGCTGCCCTCTGCATTGGGGATCACCACTGGATCCCCACCCTCCATCACCGCTACACAGGAGTTTGTTGTACCTAAGTCAATGCCAATCACTTTTCCCATCTCTCTCACCTCCGAATCATAATGTCTGGATATGTCTTCAAGCCGTCAAATCTGTCCAAATCTGCAAAAAAGAAGACGAACCTCCCTTTGACCGAAAGAGCCGTATATTCAGGAAAACGCGACAGGGTCAACAGATAAAAAGACAGGGAACAAGGCAACTCCATCGGCCTATTCCCTGCCTTTCACTGGGATAACCTCGACAGGCCTTAGCTCGCCGGGAAGGGAACCCCAGCAGAGGTTTTAGTGTACACTTGGACACCTGAATCTGGGTGTCCAGCACACTATAGGTTAACTGGCTTGAATTTCAATGGGGATCTCCTTGGTCTTTGCCTCCTCCGCCTTCGGCAAATTGATGGTTAAGATCCCGTCTTTAAAAGTCGCCTTCACTTTGTTGGCCTGAATCCTGACCGGCAGAGTGAAAGACCGGCGGAATGCTCCATAGCGTCTTTCTACGCAATGGTAATTCTTATCCTTGGCCTCTTTTTCCTGCTTCTTTTCGCCGCTGATGGTGAGAACATTATCCTCGATGCTCAGTTTGACATCCTTGCGGTCGACCCCTGGAAGCTCAGTGGTAACAACCACTTCGGTGTCCGTTTCAGCCACGTCCACACGGGGCACCCAGGTGGTGGTCGCAGGATATTCCGACTCAAATCTGGCCGGCAGGAAGGTGTCAAAGATCCTGTCGATCTCATCCCTGATGTCTAGGAAGTCTCTCAGTGGTCTCCATCTTGTCAGTGCCATTCCAATCACCTCCTTTTGCTAAAACCTTTGGGACAGGGGGGTCCCTTCCCGGCTGAACGGTTGCCTGATTTTCTATATCAATTTGGAGCAAGATCCGTGCCACATCCAAGAGAGGGCAAATCTCTCCCGAATCGAATAACAACTATGGTAATACTGTGGGCGCTTGGGCGGGCAGAGAAGCTTCCATCACTTCACGGGGAAAATAGATTCCAGTCTGTCAATTGTTCAACGCCCGCTACCACAATGACAGTCAAGAGTCAAAATGGCAAACTGGAAATATTCTCCTGTGGGGAGGGGTAAACAAGGGAGAGATTACGGCAACGAGGGATAGAGGCTCTGCTGAGAGTGTGTCAATTGTCCAAACAGCGCAGCGTCACAGTGCGACTCAGAAACGCCTGGTGATTGAAAACAAAGTGATAAGGGATAGCAAACATACGCCGGGGCAGCATAACCCTGCATAAACGGCGCAATGCCTTCAATATCTGTCCGGCAATCTGCATTAGAGACAGAACCGATAGAATAGCATAACTCCGCAATCGTCAGGGTCTTGAATAACACCAAGGGTCAGAATACCTTCTTCTCTGCCCAGGCCGCATAGGTGAGCATCAACATAGGCATCTAGGATGGCATACAGCTTAATCCCTGACCACCAAAGGATGAAGGTATTTCTGCGCCGGCGGTCCGAGATGCTGATATTGGAGTCTCGTGTTTCCAGTATTATCTCGGTGAGAAGAAAGGATTCTGCGCAGAGGATGAGACAGCCCTTGAGTGGCTTTCGGTTGTAGAACTGCCCCCATCCAGGAAGCAGAGCAGAGCGGATCGCCGCCCCTGTGGGGGATTTTACCTCGGTCCGCTCTGGTAATGTCTCTGCAATACCGATAGATACATAAATAAGCAGACAGAATAACCCGATTGTCAAGGTTCTAAGATACTTCAAATGAAGACACCTCCATCGATGGCAATCTTAGCCGACCCTAGAAGCGCTGCATCCTCTCCCAGTTCGGTGGGGATCACCCGCACCTTCTCCTTAACCCCTGGGAATCCTCTCTCCAGGATGGTGCGTCTCACCGGCTCAAAGATGAGATCCCCAGCATTCGCCAGTCCTCCTGTCAGAGCGACCATCTCTACATTGAGCAGATTGATGGCGGTGACCAATCCCACTCCTAAGAAGAAGCCGGTCTCCTGGAACATCTCCAAGGCGAACTTATCTCCCCTTTGGGCAGCTTCGAACACGGTTCTACTAGTTATCTGTTCTACCTCGGTCAGTAGGCTCTCCGGTTTCTCCCTTTCTATCCTCTGGCGGGTGCGGCGCGCCATTGCGTTGGCAGAAGCGTAGAGCTCCAAGCAGCCGTAATTACCGCAACCACATCTGGGACCGTTGAAATCTACAGTTATGTGTCCGATCTCAACGGCATTTCCGTTGAATCCGTGAAGTAGCCTACCTCCACAGATAGCACCGCCACCTATGCCTGTGCCCAGAGTGACGCAGAGGAAGTCATCTACCTCTCTGCCGGCCCCCTTCCACCTCTCCCCCACTGCCACCACATTGGCATCATTATCCACGGTGACCGGTACACTCAACTCCTCTTCCATGATCCTTTTCAGAGGCACAGTCCCCCAGGTGGGCAGATTGACCGGAGAGAAGGCCACCCCCTGGAAGGGGTCCAGGGGTCCAGGAGATCCTATCCCTATCCCATCGATCTCCTTCAATGAAATACCCTCTTTTTCTGCTACCGCTCGGATGCCATCTACAATCTGCCTGAGAGATGTCTTTTGGCTTACATCGGCTAGTATGGGCCGTTTGTCCCTCTGCAACAGATTCCCCTCCTCATCTACCAGACCTGAGGCAACATTTGTCCCGCCGATATCCACTCCGATAAATAGCTTCTCCATCTTTCCCCTCCCATTAATACTTCTCAGCCTTATGAAATAGTTGAAGCCCACCATATAAACCAAACAAGGGCGCTAAACCCTTTGTCTGAATCCGAGCAAGACCGTCAAGCTCACACACTTTGTAAAGATAATTGCCCGATTCGGAAAAGTCAATATACTTAGCTGGGAGAACAATATTTTCAGAGTTCGTTAAAAAATTTAGAACATTCTCGATTCTTGCTTGACATTTTTAGTGCTTCGTATTAATATTTAAAGTTGGCTTTCCAAATATGGAAAAAGGGGCTGAAAATGCGGAAAATCCTGGAAAGGTGTCCCAGTTGTGGAGCACATTTAGAAGTAACAAGGCTAAGCTGCCCAAGTTGCGGTACTGTGATTGAGGGGCACTATTCTCCCTGCACATTCTGTAAGCTCTCGCCAGACAGCTTGAGGTTCCTGGAGATTTTCGTTAGATGCCGGGGCAATATTAAAGAGATGGAGCGAGAGTTGGGCATATCCTACCCCACCATTAGAAACCGGCTCAACCAGGTGATCCGAGAGCTGGGTTACGAGGTGAGGGCAGAGGAAGAGCCAGAGAGCCGTATCAAGCGCCAAGAGATCCTGCAAATGCTTGACGACGGGAAGATCAGTCCCAACGAAGCAGCACAAATGCTGAAGGCGCTGAAGAGATAAGGGAAAAGCAATCACTTTTTTTCTCTGTTCGTTACGAGCACCATCTTCTTGAGATTGTTAGAGCGAGGAGGAAAAGGCAATGGACGAAGAGAAGAGAAAAATCTTACAGATGCTTTCGGAAGGCAAGATCTCTGCCGAAGAAGCAGAAGAACTTCTGGAGGCTTTAGAAGAGAGCAAGAAAAACCGGATTCCGGGAGTGGCCAAAGAGGAGCCGGAGCGGAGGTGGCCTTGGGACAGAGAAGGATGGCCTTTTGGGAAGAAACGACCAAAATGGGCATTGATACGGGAAGGTGGTCTCTTTACAGGCAAAGCTCCTTTCCAAGGTTCAACAGAGCGAACAATAGAAGTCTCCGAGGGAACGGAATTACAGATCACTGTCGGTGGTGGTGACCTCAAAATCTCCAGGAGCCAAGACCCTGAACTCAAGCTCAGGGCTGCTCTCTATCGATGCAAGATAGATAAAGATGAGCGGCGGGTGGAGATATCTGCTGGAGGTGCAGACCTGGAACTGGAAGTCCCACCAGCAATTTCTGCCCTTAGACTCACCTCTGGCGGAGGTGATATCTCGGTTGAAGGGGTCTCCCTTTCGCTGAAGGCAAAGGTGCGGGGAGGTGACTTCCGCGGGGCACAACTTGAAGGAGCGATAGAAGTCCATGCTACCGGCGGCGATGTGAAATTGGAGAATGTTGACTCCCCGGCACTGGAGGTTGCCAGCCATGCAGGCGACATAGATGTCACTATGGGCACAGTGAAGGACGGCAGGCTTAACCTGCGGTCCCTGGGTGGTGATGTCTCCCTGAAACTCTCACCTGACTCTGCCTTTGATGTCCAGATAGAAACCTTGGGGGGCGAGGTCCATACTGACCTTCCGCTGGAGGTTGCGGAAAAGAGGAAGCACAGACTCCGGCACAGACTGAAGGGCAGCCTCGGCGGAGGAGGAGCCCAGATCAGCCTCACCTCCCAAGGCGGAGATGTGAGCCTTCGAAACAGATAAAGGAGAACAGCGGGAGAGAAACTGAGGAATCCCTTCGTAACTTTGGACTTCTACAAGGCAAGAGACCATGCCTTAACAATAGTTGAACTCCATGTTACACCGCTAAACAGGCATAGGGGAGACAGAGATGAACGAAGAAAGGATGAGAATTCTGAAGATGCTAGAGGAGGGTAAGATCAGCGTTGACGAGGCAGCTAAGCTCATCGAGGCTCTGGAGGAGTCGCAGTCCAAGGAGGAGGGGGCCAGAAAGGCCAGGTGGTTACGCATCAGAGTAGCCGAAAAAGGCAAAGAGATTGCCAAGCTCAACATTCCGCTTTCTCTGTTCCGGTTTGGGATGAAATTTATCCCTCCCCATACTCGCAAACAGATGGTCCAGAAGGGCATCAATCCAGAGCAGGTCCTCCGGGAGGTAGAATCGGGCGAAGTGGGAAAGCTTGTGGAAGTCGAGCAGGGCAGCGACCGCGTGGAAATCTGGCTTGAATAAAAATGAAACATTTGCTCAGCAGAGGTCTCTAATTAAATAAGAAGGTGGAACCTATCTGTTTAAGTGGAGCCCCAAGTTGTGGACAGGGATGCGGAACTGCTTCAAAGGTGTCTGGAGGGCGACAGAGAAACCCTTCGGGAGATAATCCAAAGGTACGAGGTAATGGTCTATAACCTGTCCTACCAGATGCTTCACAATGAAGAAGATGCTAAGGATGCTGCCCAGGAGAGTTTCTTGAACCTATTTGAGTCCCTCCCCTACTTCCGCGGGGAATGTAGCCTCAAAACCTGGCTCTACAGAATTGTCTCCAGTCAGTGCATAGCAAGAAGCAGGAGGAGAAGGCGCTGCCGAAAAAGGGAGGCGCCGTCGGAGCAATTCAGAGAAATTCCCGATTCTGGCCCTTCGGCCCTTGAGCAGATGGAAAAGCAGGAGACGCACAACCTGCTGCATCGGGCTGTGGACGAACTTCCAGAGAAATATCGTATAATCATCGTCCTCTATTATTTTCAAGATCTCTCCTACGAACAGATTGCAGATATCCTGCTTTTGCCAATTGGGACAGTGAAGGTTCGTCTTTTCCGGGCGAGGAAGATGTTGGAGAAGAAACTCAAAAAGGTGCTTAAATGAGATGCCGAGAAACCAGACAGTGGCTGAAACCTTATCTGCAGGGGAAGCTGGGTGGGCCCTTTGCTGCCAAGATCGGGCGGCATCTGGAGAGCTGTGCCCGATGTTCGCAAGAGCTAACACTGGAGAAGACCATCCTGAACGGGGCAGAAAGCTACCCGATGCTGGCTGTGCCGTGCGGTTTCGCCGACGAGGTGATCGAGAAACTCACAGAACGCAAATCGGTTGAGGAAGTGACCACCGGAGAGCTTCAGAATTTGCCAGGGTTTCTAATTCGGGTGTTAGTCACGAATTTGAAGTTGACGAAAGATCTAATTCTTCTGGAACTCAGACTGGCCTGGAAGCAGATTCTGGACATCTCTGCCTACCCAATGCATTCATTACGCTGTGTGGAAGAGAATGTGAGAGATGTATTAAAGCTGGTATACCATTTACATAACTTATACTGAGGAGGTGAGAAACTATGGGGTTCTTTGCGGCAATAGCATCTATGGGTATCGGAAGGTTGATAGTTTTAGGGATATTTGGCATCATTATGCTGGGTATAATCTTCTTAACAATAACTGGCACGGTTGCTGTTTACAGACATGAAACTCCCTTTTCTCGGTGGGGAAATCAAGCTACTGAATCTAAAAGGAGACCAGTTCCTGTTTCCACTCGTCTCTTAGGGTGGGGTATCTGTCTTTTATCCGTGGGGCTGGGCATCATAATGGCCATGTATGTTCTCCCGTCGTTGAGCGCCTGGGGCATGATCGGAATGGTGCTCCTTTTCGGAGGGCTTGGCCTAGTCGTTTTCTATCTGATTGCCTCCCGGAGGGGGAAATTCCCCGAGAACAAAGCACCAGAGCCGACCGAAAGAGGGGAGTAACCCTCGAGTGCGCCTGTTTCTCTGTCTTTTCTAACTAAACTTTTAGCGGTACATTTGCGAACCTCTATGAACAGGGCTTTTTCAGAAAGTAACGACGCCACTTGTGACCCCACTTGTCGAGTTAAGGCATTTTGGGCAGAAGGGGGAAGGAATTGCGCTTTCCGTCAGCGGCCAACTGAATGAAAGTGAACCGCTGCGTTGTGCTGGACTCACTCCGCAGGTCACCCCAGCCTGTTCCCATATTACGCCTACGGAAAGCTGCCTTTTCTGGTTATTCTTCTGGTAAAGCTCCTCAAAACAGGAACTTGAATCTTCAACTCCCGCTTATAAACCTTTAGATTTTCTATCCAAGAACCAGTAATCTAATAGATTAGGTGTCTCATTGCAGTAATTTTTGTGAAAGAGTTCAACTCTAAGATATGAAAGAAGGGGCGTATTATGCGCGGATTAGACTCCCAGAGCTTCGAGAAAAAAGAGACAAGATCTCTGGACACTTCAGGTTACACACATCTGAAGCTCACCAATCACAACGGAGAGGTGACCATCGAGGGCTCTGACCAGAGGGAGCTGATGTTGACTGCAACCAAGAAGGTGAGGGCCTGGTCAGAGCAGGAGGCTCAGAGGCGTTTAGATCAGATTGAGATTGCCGTTTCAACCAGTGAGAGACCTAAGTTGGGCATTTCCACGGACGTGTCCAGACTTCATCGGCGATGGCACTGGAGCGTCGACTACCAGATCCGACTGTCTGAGAATATGTCCGTCTGGGTAGAAGGTGCCAACGGCAACATCACCGTTTCGACAGTTCAGGGGGAAACGAAGGTGAATACCAAAAACGGGAATATTTGTCTCTCTGCAATCGCCGGGGAAGCACGGGTGAAGACTATTAATGGGAACATCAAGCTTGTGGACGTCGGTGGCCCAGTGAATGGAAAAACAGTCAACGGAAGTGTCAATCTGCTCGGTGTTCGAGGCCCAGTGACCATCAAGAGCGTCAATGGCAGTATCCGTGCCCGGATTAGAACTTTCGGAAAAGGAGATGAGGGCAGTCTCCACACCCTGAACGGCAGCATTGAGTTGCAGTTACCAGAGGGTGTCTCCATAAAGGTAGTGGCTTCTACCCGAAACGGCAGTATCAGGTGTGCCATTCCGATGGAGGTGATCTCCCAGAGGAGGAACTATTTAGAGGGAACTGTAGGCTCAGGTGAGGGAAAGATTGAGCTTGGGACAACCAATGGGAGCATAAAAATATCTCAATCGGAAGGGTGAAGAATCCTGGTCTCCATTTCTGCGTACAAAGAAATTCTTTCCACTACGCATCTAACCTCAAATAACCCTCCACTCGGCTTCAGAAATGTGAGTGCCCCACTGGCGACCTGAACCTCGCGGGTACAGTTTCGAATTGGCGGCTAAAATCCGTTACCAGTGCTATCTTTTGCAGTCTAATCTTATGGAAAGCAAAAGGGGAAATGTATGAAAACCGGAATTGACCCAGAGCTTATCCAGAGCTGCAAAAAAGGCAATCACACCTCTCCCGAGAAGCTCTTCTACCTCTGCAAAGATAGTGTCTACAATGTGGCGTTTCGATTTACAGGGAATCGAGAGGATGCGGAGGATCTCACTCAGGAGGCGTTTGTCAAGATTTACCTTAGCCTGAAGGACTTCCGGATGGAAAGCTCTTTCTCCACCTGGGTCTATCCGATAACTGCCAATCTCTGCACCGATTTATGGTGGAGGGCAGTAAAGAGAGGGGAAGGATTTCGGGTCTCCAGGGCAGGTAAACTTGTAGGAATTCATCCAGGAAAAACTGGGCTTCATTTAGAGGTCTACCCTGTAGTCCTAACTAGATATGAAAACCCCTCAGTCTCCTTACAAGCAGGTTTTGACCTGGCCTGGTATCCCACGCCTGCATCCGGGCTTCGATTGACCGTAAAGCCGGACTTCGCCCAGGTTGAGGCCGACCCTTACCAGGTGAACCTCTCAAAGTACGAACTTTACCTTGACGAACGGAGACCTTTCTTCACAGAGGCTGCCGAGATGTTCAAGCCGCCAGGAGGATTCGAGCTCTTCTATTCCAGACGGATAGGCAAAAGGCTTCCCGGGTGGTAAAGAGGTACCAATCCTGGGCGGCTTAAAGTTTACCGGCAAATTCGGGAGGTTTGAGGTCGGAGCCATAGGCGCTGTCACTGGAGACACCAAGTACCCAGGCAAGGAGACCACTGTGGTAGAACCCCAAAGCCGTTTCTCGGTTCTCAGAATCCAGCGGCAGATCCTGGAGAACTCCAGCCTGGCCATCCTTTACGCCGGCAAGGATGCAGAGCACGATTTCAACCGCGTCGTCGACATCGATGGTGCCATACGAACAAAGACCCTTCAACTCAGCTTTCAGGGTGCCAGAGCCGAGAGAAAGGGGGCAGAAGAGGGCTATGCTGCCAAGCTCAAATTCCGCTGGGGGATCAGGAACTTCTACATCTACAGCTATTACGAAAACATCGATAAGGATTTCGATGTCTGCCAGGTTGGCTTCGCCCCCTGGAGAGGAAGGAAGTACTATCACCTCAATGGCGGCCCCTTATTTTACAACAAGAGAATCTTCAGGGAGATCCGCCTTCCGGTGGGAGTGCTGTAATATCTGGAGTGATTGGTCAAAGCCTGTGGCTGGAAGCATCAACCTGGGATATAGCTCCCGCAGCTATAACTATCGAAGGGGCTATTTTGCACCCTCAGCTTATGCAAGACTCTATGTGGAATGGCAGGTCAATCCCGTCTTAAACTTGGGATTCGATGTGAACAACACTATTGAATTCAACCCGGGTGGTTCAGTAGAGAAGCTAAACTGGATCTTGCATCCGCAGATGCAGTATACTCTGCGCAAGGACCTGTTCTTCAGACTGTGGAGCGAACCGAATTTCGCAGAGGATATCCACAGACTGAACCTTTTGTTCTCCTGGAACTTCCTGCCCAAAAGCTGGGCCTACCTTGCCTACAACGAGACCAGGGACAATACCGAAGGGAAGATGAAGCTCAAGACCCGAATAGCAGTGCTTAAGGTGCGCTACCTGTTCCTCATATAGGGATGGGTTCAGCCCCCCACGCAGGCGTAAGGCCCGCAGTTTTTCATCTTTGCAGAAAACAGGCCTCCACACTACGGGTTTGCCGCCGTTCAAGTCTCTTCAAATATAAACGCCTCCAGTTATCCCTATGGAGGCGTTTTTTCAAAATTCCATTGACACCCAAAATCTTTGGAGTTATATTTCAACTGTAGAAAAGAAGGAGAATCCTATGCTCTGGAAGGTCCAAATAAGCACCAAACCTGGAATATTTGATGCCTTAGCAGACGGTGTCAAAAAAGACATAGAAGACCTCGGCATAAAAGGGGTAAGAGAGTTGCGAATAACCCAGATCTATTTTATCGAAGGCACCCTGTCTGAACCCCAGATAGTCCAGATATGCGAGAACCTCCTGTGCGATAGCGTAACCCAGGAATACAGCTATAGAAAAAAAATAGAAGAGAGACGGGAAAGAGGAAGAACCGACTGGAGGACAGATCTTCATACAATAGAAGTGGCTTACAACCCGGGTGTTATGGATCCGGTAGAAGAGAGCACCAAGAAGGGGATAAGGGATATGGGGATCGAAGGGGTTCGGTCGGTCAAGACCGCCCGCAGATATCTGCTCCGTGGAGAGCTCTCCCCACAGCAGATCGACACTATCTGTGAAAAGCTTCTGCTCAACAGGGTCATCCAGCACGTTGTGAAAAAAGGGGAAAGAGTCTCCTTCCCCTCTGCAGCATACGAGTTTAGAGTATCTTATGTAGATCTCTTAGGTGCTAACCACGCCGATTTGGAGAGAATAAGCAAGGAAAGGCAGCTTTTCTTGAATCTTGGGGAGATGATGGCTATCAAGAACCATTTCGGCCGGCTGGGGAGGAATCCTACCGATGTGGAACTGGAGACCATAGCGCAGACCTGGTCTGAGCACTGCGTCCATAAGACCTTTAAAGGTCTGATCGAATTTCAGGGCAAGGTGATTGACAACCTGATGAAGTCTACCATCTTCCGGGCTACTGAAGAGCTGAACAAGCCGTGGTGTATCTCTGTGTTCGAGGACAACGCTGGCATCATCTCGTTCGACGAGGAGTACGCCGTCTGCTTCAAGGTTGAAACTCATAACCACCCCTCGGCTTTAGAGCCCTACGGGGGCGCGGGCACGGGGATCGGCGGTGTAATCAGAGACCCCCTGGGCACAGGCCTTGGGGCCAAACCTATCCTGAACACCGATGTCTTCTGCTTTGGCCCCCCAGATTATCCCCACGAAAGATTGCCCAAGGGAGTGCTGCACCCGAAGCGGATTATGAAAGGAGTGGTAGCTGGAGTCAGAGACTACGGGAACCGGATGGGAATACCAACGGCCAACGGTTCTATCTTCTTCGACGAGGGCTACCTTGCCAATCCCTTGGTCTACTGTGGAAATCTGGGACTCATACCCAAATGGGCCTGTCAGAAACAGGTGAGCCCCGGTGATTTCATAGTCTTGGTGGGTGGCAGAACTGGCCGAGACGGCATCCACGGTGCCACTTTCTCCTCTGGAGAACTGACTGAAGAGTCAGAAAAGATCTCCAGCGGGGCGGTGCAGATCGGAAACCCCATAATGGAAAAGAAGATGGTCGATACCCTGCTTCAGGCCAGGGACGAAAAGCTATACAACTCCATCACTGACTGCGGTGCTGGAGGGCTTTCCTCAGCAGTGGGTGAAATGGGAGCCGAGACCGGGGCCACTGTGGACTTGGAGAAAGTACCCCTTAAATACAAAGGGCTCAGTTACACAGAAATCTGGATCTCTGAGGCCCAGGAAAGAATGGTCCTGGCTGTGCCCCAGAAGAATCTGAGCCGGCTGCTGGAGATATTCGCCCGTGAAGATGTGGAGGCCACTGTGATCGGCCAGTTCACGGCTGACAAGCGCCTTCGCCTCCGGTACCAGGGCCAGACCGTGGCTGACCTTGATACGGAGTTTCTCCACCACGGTCTACCCACAACCAAAAAGAAGGCCACCTGGAAGAGACCCCTTTTCCAGGAACCCTGCTTCCCCGACCCGGAAGATCTCACTGTTTACTTAAAGAAGATCCTCTCCTGCTGGAATGTATGCAGCAAGGAGTGGGTTATCCGGCAGTATGACCACGAGGTTCAGGGGGGCAGCGTGTTGAAACCGTTGGTAGGAGCCTTCGGTGATGGCCCAGGCGATGCTTGCATAGTCCGGCCACGCCTGGACTCCTATCGGGGCATAATCGTCTCCAACGGCATCAATCCCCGTTATGGACTCATCGACCCCTATTGGATGGCCGCCTCAGCAATAGACGAGGCCCTCAGGCAGATAATCGCTGTAGGAGGAAATCTCAGCCAGGTAGGCCTTCTAGACAACTTTTGCTGGGGAAGTCCGGAGAAGCCAGAGAACTTAGGCGCCTTAGTCAGAGCTGCCCAGGCCTGCTACCAGATGGCAAAGGCATATGAAACCCCCTTCATCTCAGGCAAAGACAGCCTGAACAACGAGTATTCCACCAAGAATGGCACCATCTCCATTCCCCCCACCCTGCTGATCTCCGCCGTGGCAGTTATGAAGGACGTGAGACGTGCCATATCTATGGATGCCAAAGAGCCAGGAGACCTGGTGTATGTTGTGGGAACCACAAGAGATGAGATGGGGGGTGGGCATTACTATCTGATACGGGGGTGGATCGGAAACCAGGTACCTAAGGTCGACCCATTCCAGGGAAAACGGCTGATGGAGAGCTTGAGCCGGGCGACTGAGTTTGGTCTAGTGAGGGCCTGCCACGACTGCTCTGAAGGGGGTATTGGGGTAGCCTGCTCCGAGATGGCATTCGCCGGCGACCTGGGGATGGAGATAGACCTCAGGTGCGTTCCCACCGATGGCACGCCCGTGAGAGACGACACCCTACTTTTCTCCGAATCCAACAGCCGCTTTATTGTTGAGGTTCCGCCAAAATATCAAGGTAAGTTTGAACAGATAATGGCCGGCTCTCCTTTCAGCCAAATAGGAAGAATAACTGAGAAGAAAGAGTTCAAGGTGTGCGGACTCAAGGGCAATGTCGTTGTCTCTGTCGGGATAAAGGAGCTTAAACAGGCGTGGCAGACCCCTTTGAGGTGGTAAAAACAGGGGGTGGAAAGATGAAGATTCTAATCGCTTACTACTCTGATACCGGCAACACTGAAAAGATTGCCCAGGACGTAGAGAAACTCCTCAGTGACCAACAGGTCAGCATCGCCAGGGTGAGACCTGTCAAAAACTACCGCGACCGGTTCACGCAACTGCTCTCTGCGGTGTTTCGAAGAAAACCACCGGTGGAGGCTGCAGTGACCGACCTGGAAGGATTTGACCTGCTGGTCATAGGCGCTCCCATCTGGTCTAGGAGACCTGCCCCACCGATGATAAGTTACATCGAGGAGTTGCAAAATTGTACCGATAAGCCGGCAGTGACATTTGTCAGCAGTTTAGCTGGAGGCTATAGAGATTCGTTGAGGAAAAAGTTGGAGGAAAAGGGACTCCAGGT
>MVCY01000086.1 GCA_002049985.1 Candidatus Latescibacteria bacterium 4484_181 | reverse complement strand
GTGGTGATGCCTTACACCCAAGAAGACATAGACCAGTGGGCAGAGTGTATGGCCAGGTGTTATCGAATGGCGGGAATCGAGGAAGGAAAAACGATTCAGATTACCCCCTCCTTTGGGCTTTTCAATGGAGGGTTTGGCTTTTACCACGGGGCCAGGAAGGCAGGGCTTTTTGTAATCCCCACCGGGGCCGGCAATACCCCCAGACAAATCCGGCTGCTGAACGACTTTCAGGTTTACGCCCTTATGGGAGTGGTCTCATATGGAGTGAGAATAATGGAGGTGCTGGAAGAGGAGAGGGGAGAGCTGCCTTACCTTAAAGTGGCTATGTTCGGCGCTGAGACCTTCTCCGATGCTATGAAGGAGAAACTCCAGAATGGTCTGGGGATTGAGGTGTTCGACATCTATGGCTTGACTGAAACCGGAGGTGTGGGAACCACCGGGATGGACTGTCCCTTCCACTGCGGCATCCATATATGGGAAGACCAATATATAGTGGAGGTTATTGACCCAGATACCGGTCAGGTGCTTGATGACGGGGAAAAGGGAGAGATAGTGTTCACCTCCTTGACCCGAAAGGCACTGCCGGTTATCCGTTTTCGCACTGGAGATATATCTCGTGTGCTCTCCCGTGACAGATGCGAATGCGGTCGCACCCACCTGCGCATTGAACCTATTACGGGAAGAACAGACGATATGATCATCGTCAAAGGGGTTAACTTTTACCCTCGACAGGTGGAGGAGGCTCTGCTCTCTATTCCTGGTGTACGAAACCACTACCAGATTATCATCGAGGATGTCAATGGGATAAAGGATGTCCACATAAATGTGGAGGCAGACCGAGGAGTAACCGGGTTTATGGTGGAGAAACGCCTTAAAGAGGTATTAGGATTCAGCCCTAAAGGCGATGTTTTTTCTCCAGGAACCCTGCCCCGCCATGAAGGAAAGGAGGTACGAGTGATACGGAAAGATCGAGAAGAGGAGTAAGATGAAAAGTGGAAGAGAGAAAATCAAAGCCAAGTCTCATCGAGAAGGGTCAAATGCCAAAATCCAAATGTCAAAAGTAGAATTGCCTCATTATTGAGCTTTGACATTTGAATCTTCGTTGGTATCTTGGCTTTCAATTTTCCGTTATAGAATTAAGGTGCCAATTTAATCCTTGGAAAGGAGGGGAGAGTGCAAGCGACTAAGATTCAGTTGGATGAGAAACAGATGCCAACTCAGTGGTATAACATTCTGGCGGACTTGCCGTTTCAGATGCCGCCGGTGCTTCACCCTGCCACTGGAAAACCAGTGGTTCCTGATGACTTAGCTCCCATATTTCCCATGGAGCTGATCAAGCAGGAGATGAGCCCCGAGCGCTGGATAGACATCCCTGAAGAGGTGCAAGATGTCTACCGGCTTTGGAGGCCGACCCCATTGTACCGGGCCAGGCGTTGGGAGAAGGCGCTGGATACCCCTGCTAAAATCTATTATAAGTGGGAAGGGGTAAGTCCTCCAGGCAGCCACAAGCCGAACACTGCGGTGGCCCAGGCTTACTTCAACAAGCAAGAAGGGGTCAAGCGCATAACCACCGAGACAGGTGCGGGACAATGGGGTAGCGCTTTGGCCTTTGGCTGTGACCTTTTCGGCATAGAATGCAAGGTCTATATGGTCAGGGTGAGCTATGAGCAGAAGCCTTACCGGCGCATCATGATGGAGACCTGGGGTGCTAAGTGTGTACCCAGTCCCAGTCCGGATACCAAGGCGGGGCAGGCGGTCTTGGCCCAGGACCCTGATACCCCAGGTTCCCTTGGCATCGCCATCAGTGAAGCAGTGGAGGACGCTGCAACTCACGACGACACCAAATATTCCTTGGGTAGCGTGCTTAACCACGTGCTCCTGCATCAGACAGTCGTCGGATTGGAGGCGAAGAAACAGTTAGAGATAGCCGGTGACTACCCCGACATTCTGGTGGGATGTATCGGTGGGGGCAGCAATTTTGCCGGTTTCTTCCTGCCCTTTGTTAAAGACAAACTGGATGGCAAGCCCTTAAGGATTATCTGTGCAGAGCCCCAGGCTTGTCCTACTCTAACTAAGGCACCATATGCCTATGACTTTGGGGATGTGGCCGGACTCACACCGCTGCTGAAGATGTATACCTTGGGACATACTTTTGTTCCACCTCCCATTCACGCTGGAGGATTGCGTTATCACGGTATGGCCCCAATTATCTGTGCCCTCTACAATCATAAGATTATCGAGGCAGTGGCCCTTCATCAGATGGCCGTCTTTGATGCAGCCATCAGTTTTGCCCGGACAGAGGGCTTTATAGTTGCGCCCGAGACTGCTCACGCCGTTAAGGTGGTGATGGACGAGGCACTGAAGTGTAAGGAGTCAGGAGAGGCCAAGACCATTGTTTTCAACAACAGTGGACACGGCCACTTCGACTTAGCGGCCTATGAGGCCTATTTTGCTGGTAAACTCAAAGACTACACCTACCCTGAGGAGAAGATAAAGGAAGCCCTCAAGGATCTGCCTAAGGTGTAGTCAAGGAAAGCTGCAAAACACCTATAGGTGGGCCCGTAGCTCAACTGGCCAGAGCACCGGACTCCAAATCCGGAGGGTGCGGGTTCGACTCCTGCCGGGCCTGCCAGGGTATGCCTCACTGCCCCGGGGACATATGTTTTTGCAGACTCCCATTTCATAATTCCTATCCCGTTTGTTCTTTTCCTACACAACACTAAGCGACCTTTTTCCCGAAAGGGAGGCAGGTTAATCTGAGTTCGCTGCCAACACCAAGACAACAGTGTAGGATCGCTTTTTCCGAATGATTTTTGTTGACAGATAGGGTTTTGAGCTGTTCACCCTCGCCCCGACCCTGTCCCTCCAAGGGAGAAGGAGAATTTTGGACTTTTTGCGAGGGGATCAATCAGGAGATTACAGACTGAGATATTTAGCTAGAAATTCGTGATAAACTTCCGAGGACCTGATGGATATCGCTCAGTGGCGTGACCGAATCGACCTACTGGACGAGCTTTTGCTTGAACTGCTCAACCGTCGAGCCCAGTGTGTCTTAGAACTGGGGAAAATCAAAAAAGAGAAAGGACAACTCGTCTATTCTCCTGCCAGGGAGACAACAATATTGGATAGGATTCAGAACCTTAACAAAGGCCCGTTGAGCAGGGAATCTATAAGAGCTGTATTTGAGAGAATCATTGCCGAATGTAGAGACTTGCAGGAGAGACAGGTATGATTGTGATCCTCAGGGTGGATGTAACAGAGCGAGACATTGACCAGGTGGTCAAGGTCTTAAAGGATTCTGGCTATCGAGATGCCCATATCTCAAGGGGGTTGGAAAGGGTGGTGGTGGGAGCCATTGGCAGGCCCCAGCAGGACAAAGCCCTTATTTCTGAGCGCCTTAAGACTATGTCATTCGTTGAGGACACGATCTCCATCTCTAAGCCTTACAAACTGGTGAGCAAGGAGTTTCATCCTGAGAAGACAGTTATCAAGGTGGGAGACGTAGAGATCGGTGGAGAGCAGATAGTGGTAATGGCTGGGCCTTGTTCGGTGGAATCAAGAGAGCAGTTGCTTTCGACTGCTCGTTTTGTTAAGTCGGCAGGAGCTCATATCTTAAGGGGGGGTGCTTTTAAGCCCAGTACCTCGCCTTATAGCTTCCATGGGTTAGGGGAAGAGGGGCTGAAGTTATTGGCTGAGGCTCGGCAGCAGACGGGTCTGCCTGTTATCACCGAGGTGATGGATACTCGAGATGTGGAACTGGTCACCAGGTATGCCGACATACTCCAGATTGGCACCAGAAATATGACCAATTTTTCCCTTCTGCAGGAGGTTGGCCTTGTTGAAAAACCGGTGATGTTGAAGCGTGGGATGTCGTCGACCATAGAGGAGTGGCTTCAGGCAGCCGAATACATTGCTGATAAAGGCAATCCTGCGGTTATTTTGTGTGAGCGTGGGATTAGGACCTTTGAGAACTTTACCCGCAACACCTTTGACGTCAACGCTATCCCGGCAGTAAAGCAACTCAGTCACCTGCCGGTGATTGGTGACCCCAGCCATGGGACGGGCAGATGGCAACTGGTGGCTCCGGTGGCTCGGGCTGCCATAGCTGCCGGGGCTGACGGTTTGCTAATTGAGGTTCATCCCAATCCCCCTCAGGCACTTAAAGACGGTCCACAATCGCTCACCTTCAACGATTTCAGAAAGTTGATGGGAGAGCTGAAGGGTATAGCTGCGGCTACAGGACGTAAAGCCTAGCATACACTAAACTTTCGCAAAAAATCTGGAACGTGTATCATTAAGCCACCGGAATACAGTAGAATAGGAAGGTATATGGTTCGCGAGCGGGAATAGACCCCCTGGCTACATTCACCAATCGGCGACTATGGTTAATCCTGGAGGTGGGGGGAGGTTGCGCTTTCCGTCAGCGGCCAACAGAACCGAAGCCGCCCTCTGCTTCCTGCAGGACTCATAGACACAGCCATTGGACCCCATCTCTGCCCTACGCCTACGGAAAGCGCGCTTTTTTGGTTCCTTTTCTGCTAAAGAAAAGGGACAGATAGCTCAGTAATATAAGAAAATTCTGTCGCTTATGTCTGCAATTCTGATATTTTTGTGAAAGTTCAGTTAGATATTGACGTGGCCGAGGGAAAAGAGGAGAGTATCTGACTAATACTCGCTCGAAGTGTAGCAATGACTCCTTCAGGGCTGTCGCGGCTATGGCAGGGAGGAGGTGATAGTAATACTTGATTTCACCTCCAAACCGACGAACCGGGAGCTGTTCCGTTGAACCCGGCATCTCTTTGAAGCAGGTCAGCCCATTCGACTTTTGAGCAGCCGCAGGGGTTGTCGGTTCAACCGCGGCAACAAACAGGCAGGCAACATTGGATTGGGCGTATCTTATACTGCATTTGAAAACTTGACCTTAACCGCCGATTGGCTGAGGACAGACTGGTCTGACTTCTATGAGGACATTGATTACGAAGTTGAAGGCGTTCTATTCAGGGATTGCAAGGTGAACCAGAAATGGGTGCCTTCTAATAGGGTTCGACTGGAGGCAGAGTATTGGCCTGCCAAAGATCTGGCGATCAGAGCAG
>MVCY01000085.1 GCA_002049985.1 Candidatus Latescibacteria bacterium 4484_181 | reverse complement strand
TTCCAGGAAGACTCATCAAGTTCCAGCAGTGCGCCGTCGCAGCGGCCGCCAGCATTGTTCACCAGCACATCCACTCCTCCCCATTGTTGCTTAATGGTACGAAACATGGACTTCACTTGTTGGCTGTCACCAACATCGGCTTGCAGCACCAGAGTTTTGCTGCCCATGGACTCGATCTGCTCCGCTACTTCTGAAGCCAGATTTCCATTATTGACATAATTAATCGCAACATCCGCCCCCTCCTTGGCCAATGCTAGGGCCGTTGCTTTACCGATACCGCGACTGGCACCCGTGACTAACGCCTTCTTGCCTCCTAAATCCATAAACTACACCCCCTCCTGCCGGAACATAAAAAATCGCTCCTTTTGCATACTAGCAGACTGATTAACGATGCTGTTGTAATATACAAAAGGAGCGTATCTATGTCAAGGAAGATCACGCTCAATTGCCGACTTTTCTGGCATCTTACGCACTGATTGAAGCTATTACGGAGCAGTCAGTCGATTTTCCTTTAGTCCCAGGACGTCCATCATATCATAAAGTCCTGGTTTTGCCCGGGCCACGAATCTAACTGCTCGCAGGGCACCCTGGGCAAAGGCATCGCGGCTGGAGGCTCGATGGAGAAGCTCAACCTTCTCTCCAATCCCACCAAACAGAACCGTGTGCTCACCCACAATATCTCCTGCTCGGACGGCGTGGATTCCAATCTGGTTCCTCTTTCGCTCACCTGTCAGACCTTTACGGCCGTGGATGGCTACATCTTCAAGATTGTAACCGAGCGCAGATGCGGCTATTTGGGCAAGCCGCTTCGCAGTGCCACTGGGAGCGTCTTTCTTAAATCGATGGTGACTTTCTATAATCTCCACATCGAAGTCCTCCCCCAGGACTGCAGCAGTCTCCTCTACTAACTTGAATAAGAGGTTCACTCCGACACTGAAATTGGGAGAGAAGACGCAGGGAACGCCAGCCGCTATCTCTCTGAATGCGGCTAACTGTCGGTCAGAAAACCCGGTGGTGCCTACCACTGCCGCCTTTCCTGCTGAAGCATACACCCTTGCGGCAGCTAAGCTGGCCTCGGGGGCCGTGAAATCAACCACTACGTCGGTATGCTGGATAACCTCGTCCAGATTGGAGGTGACAGTTATTCCAAGCCTTTCTGAACCGATAAGTTCACCAATATCTTTACCAATGGCCGGACTGGCCCATGCCTCAATTGCTCCGACCAGCTCTATGTCGTCGCTTTCGGTCATAAGAGAAGCAATCCTTCTGCCCATCCTACCTGCAGCGCCATATACA
This sequence comes from Candidatus Latescibacteria bacterium 4484_181, assembly GCA_002049985.1. Classification (GTDB taxonomy): domain Bacteria; phylum Latescibacterota; class MVCY01; order MVCY01; family MVCY01; genus MVCY01. The sequence continues at coordinate 3,791 of MVCY01000085.1, read as the reverse complement.
ACTGCCTTAATCATAGTACGACACCTCGATGTACGGTTCGTTTATAAAAGTTGCACCCCTCCGTTGCCTTATCTTCTCCAAAACGCACCACGGAGGCGCAGGGGACGCAAAGGCACCTCAAAGGTTCAGGAGCAGATTATGTCTCACCTGCTATACTCTGCCAGCTCTGCCCGAGAAAGGTCTTCTTCCCTCACCAAAATTCGAGTGGGGCAGCTGTCTGTGGAACCCTGGACAACATAAATCGAACTTAAGCTGTCTTTCTGAAGCAGGCACGGGATTCCCTGCTTCTCCAAGGCCTCTTTCACCATTTCGGCATAGGCCTCCCCAGGGAAGATGTGGAGCTGTACCAAATCAGACTGCCTTGGATACAGGGGCATCAGAACACCTCTTTGGGCTGAAGAAGATTTTATCGTAACTTTTTCTTGCTTACCCACCAAGACACGCAAATTACTTGATCCGGATCTGTCTCAGGCCCGAAATCTGCGGACGCTTTGTTGATCACTATTTGGCCTTGAGTGGCCAATTAGAATCTATTAGGCGGGATATAATCTCCGTATCTTTCTCTTGCCTTGTTCAGACGATTCCTTTGTTCCTCTAATATCTGAAAAAGAATTTGCGGAGTATCCGGGACCTTCTCCCTATATATATTTATTATCCGTTCAACTGCAGCCAAATTTTCTGGAACCCTCAGTGTGAACTGTCTCAGATAAGCCTCTTCAGGGTAATCTTTTGCAAGTACGTTTTTGAACAATACCCTAAGGTCCTGATATTTTGGAATAAAGCCGGTGGGTGTTTCTATCACCTTCGCTTCTCTGTGGGAGCGAAGTTCCATCCATTTAAGCCAGATAATTTTGTCGTTCTTGTCATTCAGAAAATTGCCTTTCGAGTCCCTTAGGAAGTAATTCACCGAAAATATCGGAGGAGGATTGCTTAAGGCATCACCAAACTTCAGGTAATCCTGTATGTATCTGCTGACCGGTATAGAGAGAAAATCCAGGTTTGACATTGGATTGAACTTCCTAACGCCTTCCTTTCCCAGGGTGGCTGCCGTAGTCTCCGACTCCAGGGATGCCCCTTTGGTTATGACGCCGTGTACCCAGTCGAAGGATTCTTCCACTGGCACCCAGGTATCCGAATCCCTGCCTCCGTAGACTATCCCCCCTACCACCACTCCCTCCGGGTTGTCCAGCTCAGAGTCCACGTTCCGTAGGAGTTTCAATTCTAGTGTAAACCGGGCGTTGGGATGGGAAGGTGGTATCAAATTGCCCTCTGCGTCTCTTTTCCCCAGGAACCACTGTCCCGAATGATTGACTCCCTTGGACGGAGTCTCTGCGTTTTTGTCGATCCAATATACTTCGCCTTTTTCGGTAACCAACACATTGGAGAATATGATCTCGCCAGGGGAGTGAAGTGCCTTCCACAGAATCGGGTCGTCTTGTGAGTTCACCCCTTGGATTATTCCGAAAATTCCTTTTTCTACGTTGACTGCTCGAACCTCTCCATCTCTTATCCTCAGATAGGCTATATCATCTCCCACTATGGTCTCGTTTTGCAACATAGCAGTGGAGGTTTTCCCACAGAGTGAGGGGAATGCCCCGGTAAAATAGGTGACTCTGTCTCCTGGGCCGTGCACCCCCATAAGAAACATATGTTCTGCCAACCAGCCTTCTTTTGACGCCCTATTTATGGCCAAGCGTAGGGCCAATTTCTTAAGTCCGATTGTGTTGCCACCATATTGGCTGTTCGCGGTGTATACTGCCTCATTCTCCAGATCAATGTATATCCTGCGCTGCTTAACATTTTTACTTACCCCTCCTTGAAGTTCACCCTGGGAATGCACAAATCGGAAGAATCGAGCAGAGTTTCCCAATCTCCTGAACTCCTCGTAGCCTGGTCTATAAAGCAGACCTTCGCTATGGGCCACATAGGCAGAATCCGTAAGCTGAACGGCAGGTATGGTGAACTCGGAATTGACAGGACCCAGACAGAAGAAGCAAACATACAACCGGTGTCCTCGCATGATATTCTTCAAGATAGTATGAATCTCTCTCAGTCCTTTCTCTTTGTCTGTGGCCTTTATGTGAGGCCCCAGATCAATGCTGGGGGGCAGAAGAAATCTGGTGTTTTCCTTATCCCTTGCCTGGTCGTAATAGCCATCAAAATGGACAGTGTGCCCCTCTACCGCAAGTTTCTTCTCCTCCCCTGTCCTTATGGCTTCCTCTCTGATATATTGGATATCTTCGGGAGAGTCACTGCAAACAAAGACCTCGTCAGGATTGCAGAGCTCCACATAACGAGCCACAAACTGGTGAAGCTGAGGATTGTCTATCCTGATAAGTTTCCGGTAATCTTCTCTTCCCAATCTATCCCTGAGTATGTTCATAGGACCTTTAGTCATCTTCTCCTTTCTGCCTTTCCTGAACAATCTGTTTTTGAAATTGCAAAGAACCCAGGAGCAGAACTCATACAGAATTGAGCCTTAAATTTTCAATCTGTATTTTGCCCTATATGGTTACTCCCGATTTTGTGGGTTGTCACCCTCGCTAACTGCCTTCATACAGAAAAACCGAATTCTTTCATAACGTTCCGCAGCTTCTGCAGGCTGGACTGGGAGATATTCACCAGAGGCAATCGCACATCACCCACATCTTTACCCAAAAGATTCAGGGCAGTTTTCACCGGCGCGGGATTTGTTTCCAAGAACATAGCCCGGGAAAGGGGATAGAGTCTCAGGTGTAAGTCCAAGGCCTGTTTAAACTGGCCGCTGAGAAAATAGTCAACCATGTCGGCTACCTCTCTGGGGGCGATGTTCGCCACTACGGAGATCACTCCCTTGCCTCCCACGGCAAGGATGGGCAGCGTGGTCATATCGTCCCCTGAGAGAACCACAAAATCGGGACTGCACTTCGTCAGAATCTCGGCTATTTGTGAGAGATTGCCGCTGGCCTCTTTAAAGCCTTGCCACAGTGTCAGGCAGCATATTCACGGAGGTCCTGCCAGGCACATTGTACATCACTATGGGAAGTTTGGTATTCCGGTTCAGCTCTGAGAAGTGTTGATAAAGCCCCTCTTGGGTCGGTTTGTTATAATAGGGGGTAATAACCAGGGCGCCATCTGCCCCTGCTTCTGCTGCGTGGTCGAGTAACTCTATTGCCTCTCTGGTGCTGTTAGAACCAGCCCCTGCCAGCACTGGCACTCGCCCGGCCACAGCGTCAACGACGACCTCTATTACCCGACAGTGCTCCTGGAAAGAAAGAGTTGCCGATTCCCCTGTTGTACCACAGGGCACTATCCCATCGGTCCCATTGGCAATCTGGAATTCCACCAGCTCTCGGAGCCTCTCCTCGTTCACCTCCCCCTGTTTGAAAGGGGTTACGAGAGCCACATAAGAACCTTCGAATCTTACCATGCCTTCACCTCGCAGTCTAAGATACGTCTGTGCGCAGACATATCAGCAATTAGAGAGAGAATCTGCATAAAAAAAGCAGTTGCAAAAGGCAGACAAGGCCTTGTCAACTGCTCTCACAGTCGCAATGCAGCGCTCCACAGCTTTCCTCACTGTGACAGTCCTGCAGATATTGTCTGCAGGCCCAGCCTGAAACTCCGAGTAGAAGAGTCTCAGACTTCGGCAACTCTCCCCTTTCGCCGGAAACTGCGGTCTACTCCCCTTCTGTTTTCCGATTACTCTTGGAGAATTGCGCCTCTGCCCTTGCTCGTATAAAAGTATAACAAACGGAATCGGGTCTGTCAAGGGGAAAATTTGGTCGACCCTGAAAAATAGATGCCTATAA
>MVCY01000084.1 GCA_002049985.1 Candidatus Latescibacteria bacterium 4484_181 | reverse complement strand
CCTTGAACAAGATAATAAAGTTAGCCGAGTACACCGTCAAGATAGGAGCAGAAATGGATATCGAGGAGCTGAAACAGGCAATCAAGAAGTTCGAAAGTGCTGAAATCCTCTGTTTTCAGCGCGAGAGGAGAGGGACCGTTAAGGAAGTGAATATAAAAGCCGGCACGAAGGGAATTTCGCTGCTTTTCTCCCCTGCAGGTATTCGACGTCCGCCCCACAGAGGTGCTGAAGTCTCTGCTCGGTTGGCCTTGGGAGAGGGTCTTCTCCCTGGATATCAGTCGCACTGCTCTCTATGCGAATAGAAATGGCGAACTTATTAGTCCAATGGAAGTGATATAGATTTGTCTACTGAGATAATAATCAATGTCGGCGTCTATGAGACTCGTATCGCCATTCTGGAAGACCAGAAAGTTATGGAGGTTTTAGTAGAGCGGCCGGAGAAACAGAGGACGCTCGGTAACATCTACAAGGCAGTGGTCGAGTCGGTTTTGCCCGGAATGCAAGCGGCGTTTGTCGACATTGGCTTAGAGAAGAGCGCATTTCTGCCCCTGGGTGAGGTAGAAGAGGGTCACATATTCGATTTTGAAGTGGATGCAGAGCGACCTCGGACGCGGGCATTCGGGCAACACCTCCAACAGGGACAGGAGATCATTGTACAGATTACCAAGGAACCCATCGGCACCAAGGGCCCACGAGTGACTACAGAGGTGTCTCTGCCAGGAAGATTTGCTGTACTTTTGCCCAACGATGACCGGGTTGGAGTTTCCAGGAAAATTGCTGACTGGACGGAGAAAAGACGTCTGAGGAAAATAGCGCAAGAGGTAAAGCCTGACGGCTTTGGAGTTATCGTGAGGACTGTTGCCAAGAAAAAGGGGAAGACCGAGCTGGAAGGAGACATAAGAAATCTTCTTAAGGTCTGGAACAAGGTTTATAAACGAGCTCAGAAGACTGAAGCTCCGGTTCTGCTTCACCGAGAGATGGGGATGACCTCCAGTCTCATCAGAGATCTGTTCACCGATGATGTCGATCGGGTAGTCGTAGATTCTAAGCGGGAACATAAACAGATTGTAGCTTATCTTCGTTCCGTTTCTCCCCAGTTGTGTTCCAGAGTTGAGTTGTACGACGAAAAGGTCCCCATATTCGATGCCTTCAAGATAGAGCAAGAGATAGAAAAAACGTGGGATAGGAGAGTGTGGTTGAAAAAGGGAGCCTATTTGATCATCGACCACACTGAGGCCTTGGTGACTATTGATGTGAACAGTGGCAGATATGTGGGCGAGACAGACCAGGGAAAGACGGCTCTGGAGATAAACCTGGAGGCGGCCCAGGAGATTGCCAGACAGCTTAGGTTACGTGACATCGGAGGAATTATTGTTATAGATTTTATCGATATGGCTTCGGCAAGGGCCAGGAAAAAAGTGTGGGAAGAGTTAGTAGCAGCCTTGGAGAAAGACAGGTCCAGAACAAATGTGCTCCCTATGAGCGAGTTTGGTCTGGTGGAGATGACCCGGCAGAGAGTTCGTCCCAGCCTGCTTTACACTTTCAGCGAACCCTGCCCTGTTTGCAATGGGATTGGAAGAGTTCAAGGCCGGGACACCACAGTTACCAAGATTGAGAGATGGCTCAGAAGGGCACAGGCAGCCTCCGCAGAGAAAAACCTGATTCTGCAAGTACACCCCTTAGTGGCTGAGTACCTCTCGGAGAAAGACGAAGCCCGATTGAAATTGCTGAAAAAATCGACCAAGGCTAAGATTGACTTGGTTTCCACCCCCGAATTGGCTATAGAACAGTACCGCTTTCTGTCAGCTAAGACAGGAGAGGACCTGACAGAACAGTTTAAGGTATGAACCCTGATCCAGATATTTCAAGAAGTTAAAAAAGCTCTTCAATTTTGCGATTTTTGACTCTTAAGCTTAAGCGACGCTTGGCAATCTACTTCGTAGGCGAGTCTCTCGGGGCTGGCTAACAATACGCCGAAGTCCGGAAACTTCGGCAACTACGACAGGCCGAAAAGGGAGACAACGGTTAGAGCGGAGGAGCGACTTTCTAGTCTCAGAGTGAAATTTCGAAAGTACACAAACAGAGGGAGTGCTTATGTATGCAGTAGTGAAATTAGCTGGTTTTCAGTACAAGGTGGAAAAACAGCAGCAGATTCGTGTGCCCAGGCTGGATATACCAATAGGGGAGAGAATCAGTATTCCAGAGGTTCTCTTGGTCTCAGACAACGAGAAGAAAGTGGTAGGCAGCCCCACTGTACCCAACGCAACCGTAGAAGCAAAAGTCCTTTCCCATGGAAAGGGAGAGAAGATTACGGTATTTAAGATGAAACGAAGAAAGAACTACCGGCGCAAAAAAGGACACAGGCAGCACTACACCGAAATCCTAATCGAAGATATCCATCTAGGAGAAAACTGAGGAGGTGAACAGCTATGGCACACAAGAAAGGAATGGGTAGCTCTCGAAACGGCAGGGAAAGTCACGCCAAGCGCTTGGGAGTCAAGAGGTTTGGCGGACAGTTCGTCTCCCCTGGTACTATTCTGGTCAGACAGAGGGGCACTAAGATTCACCCTGGCATCAATGTGGGCAGAGGTGGAGATGATACCCTGTTTGCCCTGGTTGCTGGCAAGGTTCGTTTTGAGAAAACCGGCCGGGGTATAACCAGGGTCAGTGTAGTCTAAGCAGGGGAATTCATCCATCGCCCTTAAGGCGTTCTGCGGTCTTTATGGCAGAGTTTAAACTTTCTACAAAATGAAAGGAGAGACGTTCAATTGAAAGAAGGTATCCATCCCAAGTACGAAGAGGCCACTATCACCTGCAGTTGCGGCAACACGATTAAGACTAGATCCACGGTGAAAAAGATGCGGGTGGAGATATGCTCGAAATGCCACCCTTTTTACACCGGGGCCCAGAAGTTAGTGGACAGCGCTGGCAGGGTGGAGAAGTTCCAGAAAAAATATGGTCTGCCTCAGAACAAGATCTCAGAAGACCGAACAGAGGGGTAGTTCGTTCGTAAATCGCAGTCCACAAAGCATCAGAGCCATAAATCTACAGCTACTGGCCGACTCCCAGCTAATGAAACAGAGGGAGCGCTATCGTGCGCTGGCTAAAGAACACGAGGAACTGGCTGAGGCTGTGGTTCTCTACCGCCGGTACAAAGCCGTGCTCAGGGATTTTCAGGAAGCAGAGAGAATTCTTAGCCGTTCGGATGGTTCTGAAGACCCTGAACTGTTGGAGCTGGCGAGGGTCGAAATCCAAGCGCTAAGGGAAGAGAAACAGAAGCTTGTGGAGCAATTGCAGGAACTTCTGATTCCCAAGGATCCGAATGACGAGAAGAACTGCATACTGGAGATCCGAGCGGGCACAGGTGGGGAGGAAGCCGGTCTGTTTGCTGGCGATCTGTACCGAATGTATTGCAGGTATGCAGATCGAAAGGGCTGGCGGGTGGAACCCTTAAGTTCCACTCCTACCAGCTTAGGTGGGTTCAAGGAGATCATCTTTGCTGTCTCGGGCAAGGGGACGTACGGAAAACTAAAGTATGAGAGCGGCGTCCATCGCGTACAACGGGTTCCAGTTACCGAGTCAGCTGGCAGAATCCATACCTCAGCAGCCTCAGTGGTTGTCTTACTGGAAGCACCAGAGGTTGAGGTTCAGCTCAATCCAGATGAGCTTAAGATAGAAGTTTTCCGTTCCTCTGGACCAGGGGGGCAGAGCGTCAACACCACTGACTCAGCGGTTAGAATAACCCACATCCCCACCGGGCTGGCAGTCCAATGCCAGGACGAGAGGTCACAGCATAAGAACAAGGCCAAGGCCCTTAAGATACTGCGAGCCAGACTTCAGGACAGGGCGCGAAGAGAATTGCAGGAAGAAATATCCCAGGACAGGAAACTGCAAGTAGGCTCTGGAGACCGGAGCGCCAAAATACGCACCTACAATTTTCCCCAAAACAGAGTGACCGATCACAGAATAAACCTCACCCTGCATAAGTTAGATCAGATACTCCAGGGAGATATGGATGAACTAATCGCCGCTCTACAGATGGCTGACCGGGCGGAAAAAAGAGAAGCTGCTTTCAGAAAAACAGAGAGTTGATGATAGAATCGACCTTCAAGTGGATAGAGAAAGGCAGAATTGCCGGATCTGCTAAGCCTGTAGAGAAGGCGGACATAGATTGGCTATGTAAACAAGGGATAAGGGCTGTTGTCTCTTTGGAGAGGCTTCCCATTCAGCTTTCTCTTGCGCTTAAGCGCCTGGGAATCGAGCGCCTGGTCTTACCCGTCAAAGATGGAGATGTCCCAACACCAGAACAGGTGAGGGAGTTCCTTAAATTCACTGAGGAACAGATCGACCAAAGAGGCAAGCCGGTTCTTGTCCACTGTGCTGCTGGTCTTGGCAGGACAGGTCTAATGTTGGCTCTCTATCTGGTCAACCGAGGGATGAATGCTCAGCAGGCCATAGATAGAATTGGAACCTTAGAGAACGCTGCCCAGAGAGAATTTGTTTTGCAATTCAGCTCAAAGTCTGCCAAATAGTATCTCTTTCCTACCTATTCACCCCCTGATTGGTTCTATGGCCTAACAAGTATTTGGTTCTGCGGAGAACTTAAGTTAGCTGTAGTTGCGACGTTGCCTTCGCTATGGCATAAGTATCGTTGTCAGTCTGTCGCTAACCTGTTTGCTGTGAGGCGGGAATTTGTTGAGCAGAGGTGAATCCGTCCTATGAAGAAAGACTCCAGCCGAAACGAGAGGAGAGAAAAACTGGGCACGAGGCCGTTTTCCCTCATCTTAATTCTACTGGTCTGCTGCTTAACCACCTGTGTCCATAGCACTTACCCCGGCTGGAGCGACGGCAGAATATTTGTCAGGCTCGACGTCCCGGCCGAATCGTGGCCGTATAGCAGGAAGGGATACCTGAGTATCGTCATTCAAGTCCAAGGATGGGATCCGCTTCAGAAATTTGTGTTTCCTCTTGAGTACACTGAAGCAAAGGAGCTGATGAGAGAACTTAACATAAAAGAAGAGGACGTCTTAAACTGGAATCGTATTCAAGGCACATATACTGACCTCACAGGGAGAGTGATAAAGGGTGGAAGAAAAGCAAGAGTGACACTTTACGAGATGGTGCCCCTTCGGCTCCGAACGTTGATGGAGATGTTACGCTTCAAGTATACTTTGCCAACCTTGAAACACCATACAGCCCGTTGTGCATCAGACGTATTCAGTGAGGGGATGTTTGAAGCGGCCAATGAATCAGTGGCTAACATTATCCGCCAGCAGAACAAGTGTTGTCTTTCTGGTGCTATTCTACTGAAGCCCGAAGCTGCCAAGAGCCCACATCAAATTCGTCCTCCGGTGCGTAAGGTTTAGACCCATTTTGTTTGAAACTACTTCTGTCGATTGGCACCATTGGCAGATGCGGTGCAAGATAAGTAAATTCCCCTGGTACTCACAGGTCTTCTCCCAGCATATCCAGAACGCTTTCTACCAGAATCTCCCCTGCTCTGCGGTCGAATTTGCTCCAGGAGGCGGTTTTGACCTCATATCCGCCCTCGTCAAATGCCGCTGAGGTGGGGATATAACCCACATAATCGTTTGCCAGCCCGAGGACAAAAGTGTAAGGGAACTTTGAATTCCGCTTGATCTCAAGCCCTAGCTCCACAAACATCTCTCCGGGAATTCCTACCAAAGCAGCTTTATCGCCCAGAGTGATCACCTGCACCTCAGTGAGTGCCGACTTGCCCTTATACTGGCTCAGTTTTAGGAGCTCCCGGGCATATATCTCCTCTGGCACCCCATCAACCAAGAAAAGCTTGGAAGTTCAATTTTCTGAGAGACACTTCTCACCTTTGCCAACTCCTCCGGCTTTATTCTCTCTATCACCTTCACTACTTCTCCACCCAATATTCTCCCTATTCTCTCTGCCTCCTTGAATCCTCTTATTCTCAGGGTTTGCAGGGGATTGTGTACATCTATATGGTTGATGTTTCCTTCGGCACCATTGGTGAACAGGGCCACTGTCCCTGGGTAACCCCCGTCAGATAGTCCCCATCTAACGGGGCAAATCTGCTCCACCATACGTGTTGTGTATCCTGGATAATCGGCGGAGATTAGAAGATTGTCTCCGGTTAACACTGCGGCATGGCAAGCGAAATTTATCAGGAACGCTATGGGATTTCCTTCCTTGTCGTCGATTCTGACCACACCAACTTCTGGGTCAATGGGACCGGCTGGGCCTTCAATCTCGGCCTCAGGGAGGCCCTCCCAGTTCATCCGGATACTTCCGTCCTTCATCCTGATCCTTCGGTTGAAGGATATGCCCTCCACTGTTCCCCTGCCGACTCCGATACTCACTTTTTGAAGGTTGTTCTGAGCCATATAGACTGCACCAGCTATTTTCTGAGCTAATATTTCCAGGTAACTTTCGTCCACCTTGGGACCAAGAAGACCCAATACTGCTGGCCCGGAATGGGTGTGTGTGGCACTTATGAGCACATTTTCACCCTTTATCCCGGTGCTTTTTTCTATGAGCTGGCGGGCTTGCTGGACGAGATCGGAACTGAGCCCAACTAAGTCGCAGGCAACAACGGCAACCGTCAAAGAACTCAGAGAAAGACAGAATACGACCTTAACTTATCGTATCTGTGCGGCCTTCGTGTCTCTGTGGTGAGTTATCCTGACGCTCTGGGGACATCTCCCATCTCGGCCATCTTGTCCTTTTCCCCCGACTCCAAGGCTGCCATAGATACCCTTAATGTCTGCTCGCCGTCCTCCAAGGTGCAAGCAATTCGGCATTTGCCCTCAATTGCATCCAGGAAATTGTTTGCTTGTGCGATAAACTGCTGGTCCCGCTCCTCCTCATACCTTTCGAGCTGCCAGATGTTCTCACTGGTGTTGCAGAACCGCACCTGCTTGCCCGTGCTGTCCCATATCAGATTCCCCTGGGTTCCGATGAATTGCAGAAGGGTCTCATTCGGCTTCTGAAACTG